>NZ_JAMPQI010000036.1:0-4000 GCF_028482365.1 Providencia sp. PROV122
CGAAATGCTGCCAAAAGTGGAACTGAAATGGTATCGCACGTCTGTTGAAGGGAAACAAGAGCATTTCTTCACCACCACACTGACGGATGCGACTATCGTTAACATCGATTGCCAGATGCCGCATTGCCAAGACCCAGCGAAAGCCGATTTCACGCAGCTTATCGAAGTGTCTCTGTCTTACCGTAAAGTGGACTGGGAACACACGGTTGCAGGCACATCAGGTGCCGATGACTGGCGCGCACCGCTCGAAGCGTAATTTATAAGATACTGTTCCAATGCGTGAGCGATTATTTTTGTGTAGTTCGCGCATTTTACGTGGGAGGCATTGCATGGCAAGAACCACAGTGCAAGGGAAAAAAGCCGGATTACATCAAGACAAAACTACCACAGGGGCAACTTGCCTAGCCAGTATCTCAA
Organism: Providencia sp. PROV122; assembly: GCF_028482365.1. Classification (NCBI taxonomy): domain Bacteria; kingdom Pseudomonadati; phylum Pseudomonadota; class Gammaproteobacteria; order Enterobacterales; family Morganellaceae; genus Providencia; species Providencia sp. PROV122. The sequence continues at coordinate 418 of NZ_JAMPQI010000036.1, forward strand.
CAGTCACCAATGACGGCACTCGTGTATTACGGGTCGGTGACAAAGCCACACGTTGCCCACAATGTAAAAAAGAGGGCACGCTGGTGACAGGAGAGGAAGGCATGATATTGCACGGACGCTACGTTGCCGTTGAAGGTTCGGTTGTGCAATGTGGGTGTGTCTACGGGGTAAATCGCTTGGTGTGTTGAGCTTTTCTTTTGAATTTATAAGGGTATATCGGTATGGATGGATTGGTTTTTACCTGTCAATTTAAAGGTGTACCACCAGATACGTTTGCGGTGACTGAATTTCAACTGACAGAGCACTTGTCTGAGTTGTTTACCTTATCGCTAACGGTCGTCAGCGCGCTTCCTTCCATTCCATTTGATGACATGTTGGGATTCGCCTGCTCATTAACCGTGATGCGGAATGGTAAACCGATACGTACTGTACGCGGGTTATTAGCCAGCGCAGAACAACAAAATACAGACGGTAACCGAACGTGGTATCATTTTATTATTCGCCCTGAAATCTGGGTAATGTCATTAGGGCAAAATAGCCGTATTTTTCGTCAGATGACTGTGCCTGATTTACTTCAACAGCTGTTGTCAGAATCCCACATTAAAGCGGATTGCAAGTTTTACGCAAAAGCACCTTACCCGAAACGCGATTACATCACGCAGAAACGCGAATCCAATTACCAATTTTTTTGTCGTTTAGCTGCTGAAGAAGGCATTAGCTTTTGGTTTGAAGATGCAGGGCAAGAACCTCGGCTGTTTTATAGCGATTCTCATTTGGGAATGACGGCGGGAATTGATTTGGTGTATAACCCCCAATACGATACCGATACCCAAGACCATACTGCGTATCACTGGCGCTATCGCGAGTCGTTGCTATCTGGCAAAACCCTCTATAAGGATTACAATCCTGAGCGCCCCTCTTACCCATTAGAACATGAAATAAAAGGGGATGTGCATGGTCAGCACCCCTTTTACGAAAGTTATGGACGTTTTCAAACCCAAGAGGATGCAGACCGCTTTACAGCGCTTCGCCATGAAGGGAGTCAGCAATACCGTTGTGTCGGTAGTGCGACCACTAACTGCTTTGCTTTGATGCCGGGTAAAATTTTCTCATTGTCATCCCACCCGAATCTTGACATGAACCGCCATTGGCAAGTGGTGTCGGTTTCTCATCACGGAGTTCAACCTTTAGCAGATAATAGTGGTGGCGAAGGTACGACTTTATCCAATCAACTGACTTTTATTCCGAGTGAACTAGATTGGCGCCCGCCGTTTATTCATAAACCCACCGCCGATGGGGATGAATTGGCGACTGTGGTTGGGCCGGATGGGGAAGAAATCTACACGAACAAAGACGGGGCAGTGAAAATCTATTTTCACTGGGACCGATATCGTGAACCTGATTTAAGCAGCTCTTGTTGGGTACGTGTCGCACAAGGTTGGAATGGGGATGGATATGGATTTATGGCGATACCCAGAATCGGTCAGGAAGTGCTTGTCAGCTATCTGAATGGGGATATTGATAGGCCAATTATCACGGGATGTACTTATAATGGGCGCAATGCACCGCCGTTAAATCTCCCCAATGAGATGACCCGCACTACGTTTAAAACCCAAACCCACAAAGGGGACGGTTTTAACGAATTGCGTTTTGAAGACAGAGCAGGCCAAGAGGAAATTTATTTCCATGCCCAACGCGACATGAATGTGCACATTGAACACGATACGCATTGGCATATTCAGCATGACGCTAAACATCGTATAGATAACGACCGTTTTACAGAAATTGCAGGCAATGAGCATTTCATCCTCAAAGGCAGCCAAAAGGAAAATATTACAGGCAACGCCTCTTTGCATATCGAAGGTGACCAACAGACACAAGTTGACGGGAAAACGGTGCATGAAAGCAGCCAGCAAACCCATTTAGTCAGCGGCGGGAAAATCGTTCTGGAAGCGAATACGGAAATCACGTTGAAAGTGGGGGGCAGTTTTATTCGTATTACGCCCGGCACGATATTTACCTCTAGCGATATGGTGGTCGGTGGTGGCAGTGCCGGCAGTGGCGCCTCAGTTGCTTTGGAATTGCCAGAAGGCGTCGCGCCGTTTGAACAGCCACCGTACCCCGTCAAAAAATACTGTGCCATAGCCGCGCAGCAAGCGGGGGGATTAACCGTGAAGCCGAATGAGGACGAGTAATGCCACAGACAGTGATACAACAACAGATGCTCACACAAACATCAATTTCGACCCCATGCTCAACCTGGTTATCCTGGTTAACGGCGACCCCACAAAATGATGTGTATTTTTTGATTAATACCCTATCAGACCCCAATCCGGTTAAACGGTTTTATGCTCATGATTGGATTGAGGAAGCCTTCCCGATATACCACGGAACGGCATTAGCACATTTAGCGGAAGTGAGCCCGTGGCTCGTGAAAGTCAAACGGTCACAACTATTTCACCTCGGTAAAATGTTAGACAGTGAGCCGTTTAGCGACCCCAGTTGGGGCTGGGCATATCAAAGTCAATTGGATTGGCGTACCCAAATCACCCACTGGCAAAAATACCAATTTGCTTGGATGGGGGAGGAGAAAATCATTTTTCGCTTCTTTGATGCTCGCATTGCGCGTACGTTGTTACCTAAATTAGGCCGAGGCGACTGGGCATTACTGATGATGCCCGTTGAGGACTGCTTTATTGAAGAGAGTGAAACGAAGGTGATTTATTCACGCCCTCCATATGCAGAGCCGTTCATTAGCCCTGCTGATTATATTCTCAGTGAAGTGTTGATTAAGGTCTGGCGAAATTCAGAACAAGCCTATCTGAATGTGATTGATAATTTTTATATTCAATTTTGGGAAAACCATCCGACCTTAGCTGACTCGTTAGATGAGCCAGAAGGGCGTTTAATTGCGCTTATCCGTGAATGGATGGACGAGTGTCAACAAAAGCGCTTAGACACCGCGTATCTCTTTGATGATTTATTTTTGCGTTACCTTGATGAAAAAGGCTATTTACCCGACATGACAAGGAGTGCCAATGCCGTATCAGTATAATGACCCTTATTGTGCAGATTGTTCTAAGCGCAAGGCATGGATAGAATGTGTGCTGGTTGATGAACAGAATCAGCCCTTGGCAGGTTTGTCTTACACCTTAAAAGTTCGTAATGGGGTTATTAGAAAAGGTGTTACTGATGCACAAGGGTATTTGAGGCAAGAAGACTTACCTCGTACGGTGGCAACATTGACCATTGAGGCTCAAAAACTCACCGATGAGGAAAAACGCCCACTGAGAACCCTTCGAGGGGAGGCTCACTCGACCGTCAAACCGGATGCACTATTACAAGGCTATTCCTATCGGTATGCAGTTATCGGGGAATTATGCGATAAAGCCCCGGATATCGATAAATGGGAATCCGCTCGTTTTGGACTACCCCATTATCATTTTCCCAAAGAAGATGAATTCAACGGATTGAAGTTCATGGGCGAAGATTTTAATCAACGTCATGTGATAGAAGTCTGTCCATTTAGAGCATGGTCGCTAATTCTCAGCCACACCCCAGACTATGACATGGTCAATGCTTA
>NZ_JAMPQI010000037.1:0-27950 GCF_028482365.1 Providencia sp. PROV122
AGCACGTTTAGCTGAGGAAGAAGCAGAACGTCAGCGCCAAGCGGAAGAACAAGCTAAGCTGGAAGCTCAAGATATCGTCGCGTTACGCGATGAGGTTCTGAGTGAGCAAGAAGAGCCGAAACAAACAGAGCAAGAAAAACCTAAAAAGGAAGGTTTTTTTGCTCGATTAAAGAAAGGGCTACTGAAAACACGTCAAAATTTAGGCTCAGGTTTTCTTGGGTTATTTACTGGCAAGAAAATTGATGATGATCTTTTTGATGAATTAGAAGAACAATTATTGATTGCCGATGTGGGTGTTGATACAACACGTAAAATTATTGATAACCTGACCGCTCACGCAAGCCGTAAAGAGCTAAAAGATGCAGAGGCGCTATACAGTAAATTGCGTGAAGAAATGTCTGATATTTTAGCGGGAGTGGATAAACCGCTAGTCATTGAAGACAAGAAACCCTATGTTATTCTTATGGTTGGGGTCAATGGTGTTGGTAAAACGACCACGATTGGTAAATTAGCTCGCCAATATCAATCTGAAGGTAAAACCGTCATGTTAGCGGCAGGGGATACTTTCCGCGCGGCGGCTGTTGAGCAATTACAAGTTTGGGGGGAACGTAACCGTATCCCTGTTGTTGCGCAACATACTGGCGCCGATCCTGCATCAGTCATTTTTGATGCAATCCAATCAGCTAAAGCTAAAGGCGTGGATGTTCTGATTGCAGATACTGCTGGGCGTTTACAAAACAAAGCACATCTGATGGAAGAATTGAAAAAAATTGTCCGAGTGATGAAAAAACCGGATGAAGAAGCGCCACATGAAATTATGCTAACACTAGATGCAAGTACTGGACAAAATGCTGTCAGTCAGGCAAAACTTTTTAATGATGCTGTAGGTCTGACAGGTATCACATTGACTAAACTCGATGGCACAGCAAAAGGTGGTGTGATCTTCTCCATTGCTGATCAATTCGGTATTCCTATTCGTTATATCGGGATTGGTGAGGGTATTGAAGACTTACGTCCATTTAAAGCCGATGACTTTATCGAGGCTCTATTTGCCCGAGAGGAATAATTTTCGATGATTCGCTTTGAACACGTCAGTAAAGCTTATCGAGGTGGCCGGCAGGCTCTCCAAGGGGTAGATTTTCATCTACAACCAGGGGAAATGGCTTTTCTTACTGGTCACTCAGGAGCTGGTAAAAGTACGCTACTGAAGCTTATTTGTGGTATTGAGCGCCCGAGTGCTGGGCATATATTGTTTAATGGCCATGATATCAGTCGTTTGAAAAATCGGGAGATCCCTTTTTTGCGTCGGCAAATTGGGATGATTTTTCAAGATCATCATCTGTTATTTGATAGAACGGTGTACGACAATGTTGCAATGCCATTGATCATTTCGGGCGCAAGTTCCGAAGATATTCGCAGACGAGTTTCAGCAGCATTGGACAAAGTGGGTCTACTTGATAAAGCGAAAAATTTTCCAATTCAGTTGTCGGGTGGTGAGCAGCAGCGAGTTGGGATTGCGCGTGCTGTCGTAAACAAACCAACCATGTTACTTGCGGATGAGCCAACGGGGAACCTTGATGGTGAACTATCAGAGGGGATCATGCGGTTATTTGAAGAATTCAACCGTGTTGGAGTGACGGTTCTCATGGCAACCCATGATGTTGCTTTGATTGAGAGGCGTAATTACCGTGTACTGACTCTGAGTGAAGGGAGAATGATCGGAGGTCAACATGGCTAAACACGTTCGCAAATCTAAGTCTGAACGCCCTATGCAATCAAAAAGTAAGGCATTGAAAGGTGGGTGGCGTGAACAATGGCGCTATGCTTGGTTGAATACATTGGCGGATATGTTAAGACAGCCGTTAGCAACCTTTTTAACGGTGATGGTCATTGCGATTTCTCTGACCTTACCAAGCCTTTGTTATATTGTCTGGAAAAATGTGGCCCAAGCAGCTGCTCAATGGTATCCAACACCACAATTAACTGTTTACCTTGATAAATCGCTGGATGAACAAGGTGGGCAAAATGTGGTAACTCAGTTGCAAGCGCTTGATGGGATAGAGCACGTAAACTACTTATCTCGCGACCAAGCGATGAGTGAGTTCCGTAGTTGGTCTGGTTTTAGTACTGCCTTAGACATGCTAGAGGAAAACCCATTACCTGCTGTGGCAATTATTACGCCAAAATTGGATTTTCAAAGTTCTGAAGTGTTAACAACACTGCGTGATCGAGTAAGCCAAGTTAATGGCATTGAAGAAGTTCGTATGGATGATAGCTGGTTCTCTCGGCTGGCGGCATTAACACAACTTGTCGGGCAAGTCGCTTCGGTGATTGGTATTCTAATGATCATTTCACTATTCCTTGTTATTGGTAATAGTGTGCGTTTGAATATTTTTGCGCGTCGAGACACCATCAATGTGATGAAGCTCATCGGTGCGACAGATGGCTTTATTATGCGGCCATTTTTACATGGTGGCTTGTTAATGGGGGCACTGGGCGCGGTAGTATCGCTGATTATGTCAGCGCTACTGGTGTGGAAGTTATCCGATGTTGTAGCACAAGTTGCGAGTGTTTTTGGTACGCAATTTCATATAGAAGGCTTGCTATGGGAGGAATCTTTATTAGTGATCCTTATGTCAGCCATGATTGGTTGGGTGGCAGCTTGGCTAGCGACAGTCCAGCACTTACGTCATTTTACGCCTGAATAATCCTTTTTATCGGCATAGTTTATCGCTATGCCGATAAAAATGGCACAGCTTGGGAACTTTTGAAGTCTTGGTTTGTCTGATATTAACCTGTCGCTATCGCACAAGTAGAATTTATTTAACTCAGTAAAACTGGTAAACTACGGTTTTCTAATCTTATATATCGCATCAAATTAATCTCTTTTCTTTATTTTTCAAAGAGGATCTGAATGACCAAAGACATGCAATCATTAGCACTTGTTCCGCAGGGAAGTATTGAAGCTTATATGCGGGCTGCCAATGCTTATCCTATGCTCACCGCTGAGGAAGAAAAGGAACTTGCTGAACGGCTGCATTACCATGGTGATCTGGATGCGGCAAAGCAACTGATCTTATCGCACTTACGTTTTGTGATACATGTTGCTCGTAGCTACGCAGGTTACGGTTTACCGCAAGCAGATTTAATTCAGGAAGGGAATATCGGCCTGATGAAAGCAGTGCGTCGGTTTAACCCTGAAATTGGTGTTCGCCTAGTTTCCTTTGCGGTCCATTGGATCAAAGCTGAAATTCATGAATACGTGTTGCGCAATTGGCGTATCGTTAAGATCGCGACAACAAAATCGCAGCGTAAGTTATTTTTTAACTTGAGAAAAAATAAAAAGCGTCTTGGTTGGTTTAATCAAGATGAAGTTGATATGGTGGCTAAAGAGCTGGGCGTGAGTACCAAGGATGTACGTGAAATGGAATCACGCATGGCGGCTCAAGATATGGCTTTTGATATGTCTGATGATGATGATAGCGGTGATTTAGGGCAACCTATTGCACCCGTACTGTTCTTACAAGATAAATCATCTGATTTTGCAGGCTCTATCGAAGAGGACAATTGGGAAAGTCACGCAACAGATCGGTTAGCCGACGCATTAGATTCATTAGATGAGCGTAGCCAAGATATTATTCGTGCTCGTTGGCTAGATGATGATAATAAGACAACATTACAGGAATTAGCCGATAAATATGGCGTTTCTGCCGAACGAGTCCGTCAGCTCGAAAAAAATGCCATGAAAAAATTGCGTGCCGCAATGGAAGAAGGCGAAGAAGAGAGTTATTAAAATCGATTTCCTTCCTGATTCACTGTTACTGCATTTATTGTCGCCGCCATGCGCGGGGCAATAAATGCAGAATACGCAGTATCATTCACTGTATAATTCTAAGGGGAGTCCATCCGGATCGGCAAAAAAAGTAAACCTTTTTTGTGTGTAGGGATCGATTCGTGGTGCTTCACAATCAACATTATGCTGCTTTAAATATTCAATCCATCCGTCAAGGTCATCCACACTAAACGCCAAATGTCTCAAACCACAAGCTTCAGGGTAACTTGGTCTGGCTGGGGGAGTAGGAAAACTAAATAACTCAATTTGGTATTGGTTGCCGAGCGCTAAATCTGCTTTCCATGAATCAGACTCTGCTCGATAATGCTCTTCTAATAAGGTTAATCCAAGAATTTTGCAGTAAAAATGTTTACTGGCAGCATAATTGGAGGCAATGATGGCAACATGGTGAATCCGCTTTAATTTCATAGTGTTAAACTCGTTTTTCCCATCGATGACTTTCTTGTGTTGGCGTGAAGCGACAAGCTAATAGAAATTGCTCCATCACGATTTTATCCGCATCTAAAACCCCTTCTAAGCTGAAATACCAATGGGTAATTTGAGGCTCTTGTCGGCATATCTCATCGAGTAAATAGAGCCCTACGCCACGGCGACGAGTGACCTCGCGCACTAAAAAATCGTAGATAGTACCGTTGTGTTGTTCTCGATGAATTTTGGCTGCGGCTAATAGGCGATCATTAAAGCGTGCCACATAGATTTTTTGCCCTGATTGGCATTGATGAGCAAGTTGCTCTGGTGTCTGGTCAGGCCAGATTTTGTACAGGTCAAGATATTGTTGCTCAGTAGGATTGACCAAAGGAATGATTGTTAATTTCATAATTTTTCTATCTATATTAGTGAGACACCAAGCTGTAACTCATTGATTATTGCTGCTGTATGTAATCACATAGCCATGTTTGTCATTAAGGATATGCTTAATGGCTACCAAGCTGCAACTCGCATTATTTAGAGTATGCCCTTTGCTTATTTTTCATTCATACTCATCGACAGAGTGATCTGTAACCGATTTTTTGATTTTAGAGATGAAGATTTTGTCTTGGTTGATCTTCCGAGTTTAGCTCGGATTAATTTAAATTTAACTAGAATATAACACTGGCATTTACCAAAAACCCACGTAATAACATTAGATTTTTATTCTGCTGATTATGTAATTACCTGCCATATACATTTGCTATTTAGCATATTTATCTTGTTTAATGTCATGAAATATATAGCCTTATTGGCTATGTTTTTAAATATTAGGCATTCGATAATGCCAATCATAATAATTGACTATAAATCAAACACAAACATGCAGAACCACAGAAGATGGGGACGACAGAATGAAAAAAATGAATAAAATGTTACTGGCAGGATCGATTGCGATGGTGTTTAGCCAGCCGATATGGGCTAAAGAGGTGAAGATCGCAGTTGTTGGTGCTATGTCTGGCCCTGTTGCCCAATATGGCGACATGGAGTTCACTGGTGCTCGCCAAGCAGTCGCTGATATTAATGCAAAAGGTGGGATCAACGGCGATACTTTAGTTGCAGTTGAATATGATGATGCTTGTGACCCAAAACAAGCTGTCGCTGTTGCTAACAAAGTGATCAATGATGGGATTCGTTATGTTATTGGTCATCTCTGCTCTTCTTCAACACAACCTGCATCCGATATTTATGAGGATGAAGGGATTATCATGATCACGCCGGCTGCAACCAATGCTGATCTAACCACGCGTGGTTATCAAATGATCATGCGTACAACAGGTCTAGATTCAGACCAAGGCCCTACCGCAGCGAAATATATTGTCGATGAGATCAAACCAAAACGTATCGCTGTTGTTCATGACAAACAGCAGTACGGTGAAGGTTTGGCGCGCTCTGTCCGTGAAAATCTAAACAAAGCGGGCGTTAAAGAAGTGATGTTTGAAGGGATCACCGCGGGCGATAAGGACTTTTCTGCACTGGTAGCCAAACTGAAAAAAGAGAATGTGGATTTTGTCTATTTTGGTGGCTACTACCCAGAAATGGGGCAAATTTTACGTCAAGCGAAGCAATCGGGTTTGAATATTCGCTTTATGGGGCCAGAAGGAGTAGGTAATTCATCACTTTCAAATATTGCTGGGGAAGCTTCAGAAGGGATGTTAGTAACATTGCCTAAACGCTATGATCAAGTCCCAACTAACAAACCTATTGTGGATGCGATTAAAGCGAAAAAAGAAGATCCAACCGGTCCGTTCGTTTGGACTACGTATGCGGCAATTCAAGGCTTGACGACAGCAATGGAGCGTACAGGGAGCCGAGAGCCAGAAGATTTGGTTAAGGATCTAAAAGCAAATCCAGTCGACACAGTGATGGGGTCATTGACTTGGCAGCCTAATGGAGACCTGAAAGGTTTTGAATTTGGCGTATTTGAATGGCATGCGGATGGTACATCCACTGCAGTGAAGTAATTTCACTATTCAGGCGCTGAACCGGGAGTTGGCTTACCAACTTCCGGCTTCTGCCCTGTTTAGGGATGGTAGTATTAAAGGATAGTCCTATGTCAGATCAAATTCTTTATTTTATCCAACAACTCCTCAATGGCTTAACCTTGGGCAGTACCTATGCATTGATAGCGATTGGCTACACAATGGTTTATGGCATTATTGGTATGATCAACTTTGCTCATGGTGAAGTTTACATGATTGGTAGCTATGTCTCCTTCATTGTCATCGCTGGGCTAATGATGCTAGGTATTGATGTTGGTTGGATCCTTATTGCTGCGGCATTCGTGGCTGCGATTGTTGTTTCAAGCTCCTATGGTTGGAGTATTGAACGCGTCGCATACCGGCCTGTTCGCCATTCAAAAAGGTTGATTGCACTTATCTCTGCAATTGGAATGTCAATTTTCCTACAAAACTATGTCAGCTTGTCACAGGGATCACGTGATCTGGCATTACCGAGTTTGATCACAGGTCAGTGGGTATTAGGCGAAAGCGATGGCTTTGAAGCGAGCATTACAAAAATGCAGCTGACCATTTGGGTGGTTACCTTACTTGCTATGTTGGCATTGACCCTATTTATCCGCTATTCCCGTATGGGAAGGGCGTGTCGTGCCTGTGCTGAAGATTTAAAAATGGCAAGTTTATTAGGCATTAACACAGACCGAGTGATTTCATTAACTTTCGTGATTGGTGCCACAATGGCAGCGGTAGCGGGAGTACTACTTGGGCAGTTTTATGGGGTCATAAACCCTTATATTGGTTTTATGGCTGGAATGAAAGCCTTTACCGCAGCCGTACTGGGGGGAATTGGTAGTATTCCTGGCGCTATGCTAGGAGGCATCATTCTCGGTGTTGCGGAAGCAATGACATCGGCTTATTTAAGCACGGAATATAAAGACGTTGTGTCATTTGGTTTATTAATTGGTGTATTGCTGATCATGCCAACTGGCATTCTGGGGCGCCCGGAGGTCGAGAAAGTATGAGAAAAGAAAATTGGATTAATGCCATTGTCGCGTCTGTGATGTTCTTTATTCTCTCTGTCTTTATGATGGGTTTGCAATTGACACTTGATGGCACGAAACTGGTTGTTTCAAGTGGTGATTCGGTACGCTGGAATTGGATTTTTGCAGGGATTGCAGTGATCTTTATTTTTCAGCTAATACGCCCTTCATTGGTGAGAGTGTGGCAAGGTGTTCCGAAACAATCGTGGTCTATACCTGATTTTGATGGCTCGACAGCGAGGCAAAAGATCCTTGCATTAGTTATTGTTATTGCTGCAATTATTTGGCCTTTTGTTGTTTCTCGAGGTAGCGTCGATATTGCGACATTAACCTTAATTTATGTGATGTTAGGCCTTGGTTTGAATGTGGTTGTCGGGCTATCAGGCTTACTGGTTTTGGGGTATGCAGGGTTTTATGCAATAGGTGCTTATACTTTTGCATTATTAAACCATTATTACGGGTTTGGCTTCTGGGAAAGCCTACCTATTGCTGGGTTAACAGCGGCCTTAGCTGGGTTTTTATTGGGGTTCCCTGTATTGCGGCTAAGAGGCGATTATTTGGCGATTGTCACCTTAGGTTTCGGTGAGATTGTGCGTATTTTATTGCTCAATAACACGGAAATCACGGGAGGACCAAACGGGATTAGCCAGTTGCCTAAGCCAACGTTGTTTGGTTTAGAGTTTAGCCGCACAGCAAAAGAGGGTTGGGATACTTTCCATAATTTCTTTGGCCTTGATTACAACGCAGGCGATAGGATTATTTTCCTCTATTTTGTGGCTCTGCTGCTGGTGCTATTAACGCTGTTTGTGATCAATCGATTATTACGTATGCCTTTAGGACGGGCTTGGGAAGCATTACGGGAAGATGAAATCGCCTGTCGCTCTTTAGGTTTATCACCGACAAAGATCAAGTTAACCGCCTTCACGATCAGTGCTGCCTTTGCTGGATTTGCGGGAACGCTTTTCGCGGCTCGCCAAGGCTTTATCAGCCCTGAATCATTCACTTTCGTTGAGTCTGCTTTTGTACTAGCCATTGTCGTGCTCGGAGGGATGGGCTCACAAACATCGGTGATATTAGCGGCGATTATACTGGTTGTCTCAAGAGAAATGATGCGTGATTTGAATGCTTACAGTATGTTGCTATTAGGGGCATTGATGGTGCTGATGATGATTTGGCGTCCACAAGGGCTATTACCAATGAAACGTCGCCAAATGAAGCTAAAAAATAGCGAGCAAGTCGCCAGTGAGGGGGAAAAAGTATGACTCCTCTATTACAAGTCAACGGTCTAACCATGCGTTTTGGTGGGCTATTAGCGGTAAATAACGTTGAGCTGAGCTTAAATCAAGGTGAAATCGTTTCCTTGATTGGGCCAAATGGTGCAGGAAAAACGACAATTTTTAACTGCTTAACCGGGTTTTATAAGCCAACTGGCGGCTCAATTCTATACCGAGAAAAGCATTTGGAAGGCTTATCGGGTCAGGCGATCGCTCGGCTTGGGGTGATCCGAACTTTTCAGCATGTACGCTTATTCAAAGAAATGACCGTGATTGAGAATCTGTTAGTTGCTCAACATCAACATTTGAAAAGTGGTATTTTCTCCGGGTTACTGAAAACGCCAGCCTTTCGACGAGCGGAATCAGAAGCGATCGACAATGCAGTAAAGTGGCTTGAAAGGGTCGATTTATTGCAATTTGCTAACCGTCAAGCTGGTAACTTAGCGTATGGTCAACAGCGTCGGTTAGAGATAGCTCGCTGTATGGTGACACGGCCTGAAATTCTTATGTTAGATGAACCCGCGGCCGGCCTAAACCCGAAAGAAACTGATGACCTTGATGAGTTAATTGCTGAGTTACGCTCTCATCACCAAGTATCTATCTTATTGATTGAACATGATATGAAGCTAGTGATGGGAATTTCAGATCGCATTTATGTGGTGAACCAAGGCACGCCTTTGGCGAATGGAACACCTGATCAAATTCGTCAGCACCCTGATGTGATCAAAGCTTACTTGGGGGAGGCTTATTGATGTTAGAATTTAAACAAGTTTCTGCCCATTACGGAAAAATTCAAGCATTACATCAAGTGAGCCTGAATATTCAAAAAGGGGAGATCGTCACATTAATCGGTGCTAATGGTGCGGGTAAAACGACGCTACTGAGCACATTATGCGGTGACCCGCGAGCCTCAGAAGGGCAAATTCTCTACCGTGATGTCGATATTACTCAGTTGCCGACCGCGAAAATTATGCGTGAAGATATTGCATTAGTACCCGAAGGTCGCCGCGTTTTTTCACGAATGACCGTCGAAGAGAATTTAGCGATGGGGGGCTTTTTTGCTAATCGCCAACAATATCAAGAGCGCATAGAGCGTGTTTATACGCTGTTCCCGCGTTTGCATGAGCGCCGTAGTCAACGCTCTGGCACCATGTCTGGTGGTGAGCAGCAAATGTTAGCGATTGGTCGTGCGCTGATGAGTCAACCTGAGTTGTTGCTACTTGATGAACCATCATTAGGTCTAGCGCCAATCATTATCATGCAAATCTTTGATACCATTTTGCAACTGCGCGAAGCGGGAATGACTATTTTCCTTGTGGAGCAAAATGCCAATCAGGCATTAAAACTGGCTGATCGCGGCTATGTTCTTGAGAATGGGCGTATTGTATTGGAAGATAGTGGTAAAGCGTTACTCGCTAATGAAGCAGTACGTAGTGCCTACTTAGGCGGCTAAACAATCCCCCTTCATATCCTCTATTGGATACTGAAGGGGCTTAATAGTTTAAGGTATTTTTATTAATGTCGGATTGGTTTCGAGTTCAATCTTTATGGTGAGCTTATCTAGATTATCAAATTTTAACGTATGATCTTTATTCACGTTGAAACAAGTTGCTCTCTTTATCTCAATAATAGACCCGGAAATTAATCGTTGAGGCTCAATTTGTTCAAGTTGATAACGGCAATGGGATGTTATTAAATATCCATTTTCCGTTATTTCGATTTGGACTGTTCCTTTATTCTCTCTTTGAGAGATATTGATTTTATCACGGTTTTGATTTGTGTTATATATATCGATATAAGCGTTTAAAATATGCTTTTGGTTCGCAATGTTACATAGATGACTAATGTGCTCAGGTGGTAATTTTTTAAAAGCATAATAAATGTCATTTATTGAATCTAATACAATTGACGAGCCATTCTCTGATTTGAAAATAATCTTCATTGCACCTATATCACGGGATATCTGCTCAAGGCATGAAATCTTATCTTCTGATTTTATTGTTATTTTTGAATTTTCATCCTCTATAATTTCATCTCCTTTACCCCACCGCCTTATCTGATAGTTTAATGCAGCAATCAATTCATTTTGTGTCATCAGAATATCTGTTTTACCTTGATTTTCCTCATTGAAATAAGAGGAGATCTCTTTGTTAAATTCAATAGTAACTTTTTGGTTATCTAATGATAATGACTTTAAACTTAACTTTGTATCGGGTTTATTTGCTATATTCTCTGGTAGGTGAAAATATTGATTAATAAAATCAATGGCAGACTCTTCATCCGTGATTTTAGGTTGCCAATGTGTATTTTCAGCTTGGTTTATTTTTGAAGTTTTAACAGGAAAAGAGTGATCACTATTTTTTACTTTAGCTATTTTTGATTCATGAGTGTGATCGTTATTGAGCCAAGAAGTAAGGCTATAAAATGGATTTTTAATCTTCATAAGTTATCACCAATAAAATTTATTTGCGATAACTTACAATAGGTTTGATGCGAAAGATTGCAATAATCGAGCATCCTATCGCTCATAGTGGGCTTTTCATGACTAGTTTATGTGAAGCGTCTCGCATTTCAGCTATTTACTTGTTTCTGCATATTAAATTAGTTGTCTATACATCTTCCTTCGAATAAACAGCAAGCTATCACTCATTGTATAGCTCATCGCCTCCCTAGCTATCTAATCTTTGTGCAAAAATTCAAATTTAAATGTATATACTTTGTGAATTAAATGTATATATATTTAAAGACAACAAGATAAATGATTTGATAAAAATGATAGAAAATTAGTGCTGAGATAACTTCAACTGATTGAATATCAATAAGTTGAAGGAGGTTTGAAATCAATAAATCTATCAGTGAAAAAATAATGACTAATGAGAAATATCATTGATTGTTACAAAAAAGTTACATAAAAAGGATAAATAGGGGATACACCGATGCTAAACCGTACTGACTCTACACGCGTTATCCGCTCCCCACGTGGCAGCGAAAAAACTTGCAAAAGCTGGTTGACAGAAGCCGTGTATCGCATGATCCAAAATAACTTAGATCCGGATGTTGCTGAGCATCCGCAAAGTCTAGTGGTGTATGGCGGAATTGGACGTGCTGCTCGTGATTGGGAATGTTATGACAAGATTTTAGAAGTATTGAAAACGCTTGAAGATGATCAAACGTTATTAGTGCAATCAGGCAAGCCTGTTGGTGTTTTCCCGACTCACCCTGATGCCCCCCGCGTATTAATTGCTAACTCAAATATCGTCCCTCATTGGGCGAATTGGGAACATTTCAATGAGCTAGATAAAAAAGGCCTAATGATGTATGGCCAAATGACGGCAGGCTCTTGGATCTATATTGGTTCACAAGGCATCGTACAAGGGACCTATGAGACTTTTGTATCTTTAGCTAAGCAACATTTTAATGGTGATCCAGCCGGACGTTGGATCCTAACGGGAGGACTCGGTGGAATGGGGGGCGCACAACCTCTTGCTGCGACCATGGCCGGCTTCAGTATGATTGCTGTTGAATGTGATGAAAGCCGCATTGATTTTCGTTTAAGAACACGTTATGTCGATAAAAAGGCCACTTCATTAGATGAAGCGCTGCACTATATTGAGGAAGCGAAACAGAGCGGTAAGCCAGTTTCAGTTGGCTTATTAGGTAATGCTGCCGATGTTTACAGCGAATTGGTAAAACGTAACATTACTCCAGACTCAGTAACCGACCAAACGAGCGCACACGACCCCGTTCATGGCTACTTACCTCAAGGTTGGACATTGGCGCAATGGCGTGAAAAACAACAGACTGCTGCCGATGAAGTGACTAAAGCTGCGAAGAAGAGTATGGCAGTACAGGTTGACGCTATGCTGACTATGCAAAAACGTGGCTCAGCAGCCTTTGACTATGGTAATAACATTCGTCAAATGGCGAAAGATGAAGGTGTGAGTAATGCCTTTAATTTCCCTGGCTTCGTTCCTGCCTATATTCGCCCTCTATTTTGTGAAGGAATTGGCCCATTCCGTTGGGTGGCATTATCGGGTGATCCAGAGGATATCTATAAAACAGATCAAAAAGTAAAAGAGCTGATCCCAGACGATAAACACTTGCATAACTGGCTGGATATGGCCCGTGAACGCATCGCATTCCAAGGGCTGCCTGCTCGTATTTGTTGGGTTGGCTTAAAAGATCGTGAAAGATTGGGTCGAGCATTTAATGAAATGGTGAAAAATGGCGAGTTAAAAGGGCCTATTGTGATCGGTCGTGATCATTTAGATTCAGGCTCTGTAGCAAGCCCACATCGTGAAACCGAGTCGATGAAAGATGGCTCTGATGCAGTCTCTGATTGGCCTTTACTCAATGCGCTATTGAACACCGCGGGAGGAGCGACATGGGTGAGTTTACATCACGGTGGTGGTGTCGGAATGGGCTTTTCACAACACGCGGGTGTCGTGATTGTCTGTGATGGCACTGATGCCGCGGATAAACGTCTAGCACGAGTTTTACATAATGACCCAGCAACAGGGGTGATGCGCCATGCTGATGCGGGTTATGACATCGCAATACATTGTGCAAAACAGCAAGGTCTGAATTTGCCGATGGTCAAGTAGCACCTTTGGCCTGCCTCAGATTAGGGGCGGCCTTATTTAGAAGGGGATCAGTATGAATACGATGTCAAAGCCAAAAAGAGTAGGGCCATTATCAGGGATCAAAGTTATTGATCTAAGTCGCGTACTTGCCGGTCCTTATTGCACAGGCATGATGGCCGATTTAGGGGCTGAGGTGATCAAAATTGAGGTGCCTGATCATGGTGATGATAGCCGCCATTTGGGGCCATTTATTGATGGTGAGAGCGTTTATTACGGGCTGATTAATCGAGGCAAACGCAGTATTGAGTTAGATCTAAAATCAGAGACTGACCGCGAAATCCTTTATCAGTTAGTCAAAGAGAGTGATGTCGTCGTTGAGAATTTTCGACCGGGGGTAACCGCGAGGTTAGGCATTGATTTTGACAGCCTAAAACAGCACAACCCAAAATTGATTTACGCCAGTATTTCCGGATTTGGTCAAGATAGCCCACTGGCTAATTACCCCGCTTATGACATTGTGGCACAAGCGATGTCAGGGTTAATGAGTGTGACAGGCTTTCCGCAAACAGGCCCAACCCGTAGTGGAGAATCGATAGGTGATGTTTGCGCTGGCATATTCGCTGCTTGGGCGATCAGTAGTGCACTATTTGCACGGGAAGCTCACCAAGAAAAAGCACAATATATTGATGTTGCTATGGTTGATGTGCTGCTAAGTATGCAACTAACAGGGTTATCTAACCTATTTGCAAATGGTACAGCACCCAGCTTAGTGGGTAATCGACACCCTGTATCCACACCGTTTGATACTTATCAGGCACAGGATGGTTTAGTGGTTATTGCTATCGCCAGTGAAAAGTTATTTCAGCGTTTTTGTGAGTGTATGGGGAAACCTGAATTACGCAATGACCCTCGTTATAAAGACGATCCTACAAGAACGCTTTATCAGGCTGAACTTCGAAAAGAAATCGAACGTTGGACATCACAAAAAACGGTCGAAGAAGTTTGTGATTTGCTGCTAAACGCTGGGGTTCCTGCTTCGCCAATCCATGATTTGCAGCAGGCAACTCAGAGCGAACATGCAAAGGTACGTGCTGTTCTTACTCATCTTGATGATGGGGGAACACCATTAGTGTCTCAACCTGTTTTCTTTAATGGGTACAAACCTCATGTGACGCAAAGGGCACCTAGCTTAGGTGAAGCGAATGCTGTTTATAAATCGGCAAATCTCACAATAAAAAATGCGGAGACAATACAATGAGCTTTCAAATTGATGAAACAGAACAAGCAATTGTAGATGCTGTTGAAAAGGTTTGCCGGGATATTCTGCAAGCAAATGCGCAGCGTTACGATGAAACAGAAACCTTTTGTGCAGAAAGCCTAGCAGCACTGGGTGAAATGGGCTGCTGGGGGATCAACTTACCGGAACAATACGGCGGTTTTGGCATTGGCAGTATAGCAATGAGTATGATCGTGGAAGCAGTGGCAGCGGCTTGTGCATCAACATCATCGGCTTTAACGGCACACTTTCTCGCAACAGACTCAATTTTGATTGGGGGAACGGAGGAGCAAAAACAGTATTGGTTACCGAAAGCGGCAAGCGGTGAAATGCTAGGGGCGTTTGGCCTAACAGAGCCAGCGGCGGGATCAAACCCTGCTGACATGCGTACTATCGCGACCCGTGAAAATGGTGGTTGGCGAATTCGTGGCAATAAACACTACATTACCAATGCCAAAGAAGCTGATTTTATCGTGTTATACGCCAAAACGAATCCAGAAGCCGGCGCTCGTGGCATTAGTGCATTTATGATCCCAAAGGGCACTGAAGGCGTCGAGTTTTCTTCACCTGAGAAAACGATGGGGCTACGTGGGAGTACAATCTATGAACTAGCTCTGAATTGTTGGCTGCCTGAGTCGGCGCTATTAGGTGAAGAAAATAAAGGTTTCCATACCGCAATGGAAGTGTTGGATAAAGGTCGCGTGGAAGTTGCGGCGACTTCATTAGGTATTGCTCGTGCTGCCATGGAATGTGCCTTAAATTGGGTGAAAGAGCGCCAAATCGGTAAAAAGCCATTAGCGGCTTACCAAGGAACACAATGGCGACTTGCAGATATGCATACTCAATTAGAAGCAGCGCGTATGTTGACATGGCGTGCTGCGGAGTGTCGAGATTCAGGCGAACGTTTTAGCTTGCAATCGGCAACAGCAAAATTATTTGCCGCGGAGTGTGCTGGTTTTGTTACCGATGCAGCATTACAGCTTCATGGTGGTTATGGCTATATTCGGGATCTACCTTTAGAACGCTATGTACGTGATGCAAGAATTTTACGTATTTTTGAAGGTACTTCAGAAATCCAAAAAATCATTATCTCACGTGCGATTTTAGATGCTGTTTAATGTGAGATAGGGAAATGCGAGTGGGCAGACAGGGTCCACTCGTAATGAGTAAAAACTGCAATAGGATGAACGACCTGATAACAGGATCATGGAATTAAAAACACAACAACAACCGGGTTTAAGAATGTATTTCAATTTTTAATGGCGGGTAGTTTATAAAACAACAATAACATCCGTCTTAACGTCTCATGGCTGTATCCTACGACAACCATTGCGACAAATTGGTCCATTCTTTAAGCCAAGCCTTGCTTAAAGAGGAGTTACCATGACAGTTTCAAACGACATAATCGCAGATAAAAAACATCGGCAGGATAATGTTCCTTTAATCGAAGCACGCTCTATTGACTATATCCCTGAATCAGAACGGCATGGCACATTATCAAGTCAATTTACTCTCTGGTTTGGGGCAAACTTACAGATTACCGCTATCGTGACTGGGGCACTCGCTGTCGTGTTAGGTGGCGATGTATTTTGGTCATTAATTGGTTTGTTTATCGGGCAACTACTTGGTGGTGCAGTGATGGCACTGCATGCTGTTCAAGGGCCAAAGCTAGGGTTACCACAGATGATCTCAAGCCGTGTTCAGTTTGGTGTCTATGGCGCGGTGATCCCGATCCTTCTAGTGTGCATGATGTATGTTGGCTTTTCAGCGAGTGGCACAGTATTAGCGGGTCAGGCCGTTGGGCAATTGCTCAATGTTAGTGATTGGGTCGGTATCTTGATCTTCGGTGCTGTGATCATCGCGATTACGATCTGTGGCTATCGTATCATCCATATGCTAGGTAAAGCGGCCAGTGTGATCGGTGTAGTTGCATTCTTTTATCTATTTTTCCGCTTGTTTTATATGAATGACGTTTCGGTTTTATTAGAAAATCGTCATTTCACGTGGACCAATTTCTTACTTGCAATGTCACTCTCAGCATCATGGCAAATTGCATTTGGCCCTTATGTTGCCGATTACTCTCGTTATCTACCTACCAAAACGCCGACAATCAAAGCGTTCTTAGCAGTAGGTTCGGGAACGGTGATTGGCACTCAAGCATCTATGATCCTAGGCGTCTTCGCTGCTGCTTTAGCCGGTAACGCATTCGCAGGTCATGAAGTGGCTTATATTGTTGGTCTGGGTAGCACAGGGCTTATTGCCGCGCTGCTCTATATCAGCATTTTCTTTGGTAAGGTGACGATCACTGCACTAAACGCGTACGGTAGCTTTATGTCGATGGCAGCCATCTTCTGTGGTTTCCGTGGCAAGCAGCAAATTTCTCGCAGGCAAAGGCTGTTTTTCATCATATTGATGGTCAGCTTCTCAACGGCTCTGGGCTTAGCTGGGCAACATTCATTCCTAAAACTATTTTCAGCTTTCCTACTGTTCTTACTGGCATTTTTTACCCCATGGAGCGCAATCAACCTTGTTGACTACTACTGGGTAACGAAAGGTCGTTATGACGTGCCTCAGCTATCGAACCCGAATGGTCGTTATGGGCGCTGGAATAAAGTTGGCATCATCACTTATGTGATTGGCGTTATGATTCAATTGCCTTTCATTGCGACAGGTTTTTACACCGGACCATTAGTAGAGAAGCTGGGAGGCGTTGATATCTCATGGATTGTGGGCCTCGTTGCCACCAGTATTATCTACTATGCTGCGATTAAAATATGGCCAATGTCCGTTGCAGATAGGCTAATACTGCCGTCGTCAAATGAAATACTGGACAGCAAATCAGCTAATTAACAAATCACGTTAAAACAAAAATAAGAGGGGATGATAGCAGTGAATATTCACTGCTAAGGCTCCCCTCAGCCTGAAAAACACTTTCTGGCAGAGAGTAATTAGGAGTAATTATGAAAATTTTAGTGGCTGTTAAAAGAGTTATTGACCACAACGTCAAAGTACGAGTAAAAGCGGATGGTTCAGGCGTCGAATTAACGAATGTCAAAATGGCAATCAACCCGTTTGATGAAATTGCCGTTGAAGAAGCGGTGCGCCTAAAAGAAGCTGGAAAAGCGGATGAAGTGGTTGTTGTATCAATCGGTGATGCTCACTCACAGGAAACGTTGCGTAGCGCGATGGCGATGGGTGCCGACAGAGCCATTTTGGTTCAGAAGCCGAGTGATTTAGTGTTAGAGCCACTGGATATTGCTCGCTTATTGCAGCAGGTGGTGGTTTCAGAGCAGGCGGACTTAATTTTGCTTGGTAAACAGGCTATTGATAATGACTGCAACCAAACAGGGCAAATGTTGGCTGCACTTCTTAAGTGTGGGCAAGCGACGTTTGCTTCCTTGATTGAAATTGATGGTACATCACTGCAAGTCACTCGTGAAATTGATGGTGGATTAGAAACATTAACATTAGCGTTACCAGCGGTAGTGACAACCGATTTACGTTTAAATGAACCTCGCTATGCAACCCTCCCTAATATCATGAAAGCAAAGAAAAAACCGCTTGAAGTGCGCGATATTTCAGAGCTGGATTTTACGCCATTAGGGCAAGTAAAAACATTGATGGTTACGGAGCCGAAAAAACGTACAGGACAATGCACATTATTTAATGATGTCAAAGCATTAGTCAGTGAACTGCAAGCTAAAGAAGTTATCTAATCGGGGAGAGCGCCATGAGCCAATTATCAGTATTAGTTGTGGTAGAACATGACAACCAAACTATTAAATCGTCAACATACCATAGCGTGACAGCGGCTAAACAGATCCTTGCAGGCCAAGGGCAATTGCATCTACTCGTTGCTGGTAGCCAATGCGCTAGGGTTGCAGAGCAGGCGGCTAGCATTGCAGGGGTCGAAAAAGTGATCCTTATCGACCATGTAGAGCTTACTCATCAACTCGCAGAAACTGTGACTGACTCAGTGGTTTCGATAGCTAAACATTACAGTCATTTAGTTTTTCCCGCGACCACTTACGGTAAAAATGTTGCTCCACGTGTAGCGGCAACGCTAGGTGTTGCACAGATTTCCGATATTACTGACGTTATTGATGCACAAACCTTTGTGCGTCCTATTTATGCGGGCAACGCATTAGCCACAGTACAAAATAATGGGAACCAAGTGGTGTTAACAATCCGTAGTTCTGCTTTTTCTGCTACGACGGAAACTCAGCCGGCGGCTGCCATCGAAGATTATTGTGCAAACAGTTTTAACCCATTATCTCAACTGAAAAGCCAATCTTTAACCCAAATGAGCCGTGCTGAGCTGAGTTCGGCAAAAGTGGTGATATCGGGGGGAAGAGGGCTAAGTTCTGGTGAAAACTTTGCTTTACTTGAAACCATTGCCGACAAATTAGGGGCTGCGGTTGGGGCATCAAGGGCTGCTGTTGATGCAGGTTATGTGCCGAATGATTATCAGGTTGGACAAACAGGTAAGATTGTTGCCCCCGATCTCTATATTGCCGTTGGAATTTCTGGGGCGATCCAACATATTGCTGGCATGAAAGAGAGCAAGGTGATCGTCGCAATCAATCAAGATCCAGAAGCTCCTATTTTCCAAGTTGCGGACTACGGCATTGTTGGTGATCTGTTTGAGATCTTACCTGAATTAGATAAAGCATTAGCCTAATTAGGGGGAAATATGACTATCGACAATAGTGTCAATATCAATGAGGCTCCAGAGCGCGAATCGATGGAATTTGATGTCCTGATTGTCGGTGGTGGACCTGCGGGACTATCTGCGGCAATCCGCTTAAAGCAACTTGCCTTAGAAAAAAACAGTGAATTATCTGTCTGTCTGATCGATAAAGGTGCTGAAATTGGAGCGCATATTCTATCGGGTGCCGTGATCGACCCCCGTGCCCTTGATGAGCTACTACCCGACTGGCAGCACTTTGTCTCCAGTGACTTAACGGCAGTCACTGAAGATCGCTTTTTGCTCCTAAAAGAGCATAAAGCGAACCGGTTACCACTTGCTCTGTTACCAACCAGTTTAAAAAATGAAGGAAATGTAATTGGTAGTCTAGGGCGGGTATGTTCCGCCTTAGCATCACAAGCAGAACAGCTCGGGGTCGACGTATTTGCGGGCTTTGCGGCAACAGAAGTTATATACAGCGAGTCAGGCTCAGTGATAGGGGTGACGACGGGGGATATGGGGCTTGATAAATCAGGTAATCCGACCTCAATGTATCAACCGGGCATGAATTTATTAGCAAAAATGACGTTTTTTGCAGAAGGGTGCCGTGGGCAATTAGGGAAGCAACTTATTGAACATTTTGACTTATCAGCTGGCCGTGGAAAGCAAACCTATGGTCTTGGATTAAAGGAAATTTGGCAAATACCTAAAGAGCAGCATCAAGCCGGTTTGGTCGTTCATTCAATTGGTTGGCCTTTAGATAATAATACTTATGGTGGCGGCTTCGCTTATCATTATGGTGAAAATCTGGTTGCTGTTGGCTTAGTGGTAGGGCTGAACTACGAAAATCCTTATTTATCACCGTTTGATGAATTCCAACGTCTCAAAACTCACCCAGCGTTTAGTTCTTTTTTACAAGGTGGCGAACGAGTGAGTTATGGGGCTAGAACCTTGGTTGCTGGAGGACTTTCCGCATTACCAGAACTGAGCTTTCCTGGAGGAGCATTGATTGGTGATGATGCAGGCTTTTTGAATGCGGCTCGGATCAAAGGTAGTCACTGTGCAGTGAAAAGCGGTGCACTTGCGGCAGAAGCCCTGTTCGAATCAATGCGCGATCAATCTATCGATTATGCGGAATTTAAAACACAATATCGTCAAAAATTTGCACAGAGTTGGCTCTATCGTGAGTTATACCAAACTCGTAATTTCAAACCCTATATGAAAAAAGGTTTGTACTTAGGGTCGTTATTATTTGGTGCAGAACAGCTGCTTTTAAAGGGGCGTACACCGTGGACGTTAAAGCTAAAGCAAGCAGACCATGAAAGTTTGCAAGAGGCTAAAAACTTTCAACCGATTGAATACCCCAAACCGGATGGCATTTTGACTTTTGATAAGCCTTCGTCGGTATTTCTATCAAACACTAATCATGAAGAAGAACAGCCGTGCCACTTAAAATTACAGGATAGTCAAATACCTATTAGCGTTAATTTACCTCGATATGCGGCACCAGAGACCCGTTATTGCCCCGCGGGGGTCTATGAAATAGTGAGTGAAAAAGAACAACCAAAGTTACAAATCAATGCGCAAAACTGTTTGCATTGTAAGGCGTGCGATATCAAAGACCCAACGCAAAATATCTGTTGGACAGCACCACAAGGGGGAGAAGGGCCAATTTATCAAGGGATGTAACTGGTTTTGTTGTGATGTATTCCCGCCAATAGAAGCGCGGGTGTGGTTGTGCTTTATTTTATCAGTCGCTTTGGGGCATTTTGTGAATTTGCCCCATTTTTTTGTTTATGTGTTATGGGGTATCAATACGTGAATGTAACTTTAATTTGTAACGAGAGCCTGCTGTTATCATATTGACATAACTAATTAAAATAGAGCCTGTCCAAGTACGGCGGCTAAGTTGTAAGCAGGGGGAACCTTCTTTAATAGAGAGGGATTGGGCAATGGCCTTAGTCGCTAAAGCGGCTTCGATGGTATGCTCCATTTCACTAACAGGAAAATGCCGCTGCAAGTATCCACTTGGTGTTTCTGTATCGCCAAAGTGTTGTTTGACGAAATCAGGAACGATAGCGTGATTGACATAACGCTCCTCAAGCATCAAAGGAATGTCATTTTCAAAATGGAGTACCTTGCAATAGCCGATATCACTTCCTTCCATCACTCCAAGTTGTAACGCAATTTCAGGCGAAGCAGTAATAATTTTAAGTTGTAATTGATGACCGCTATATTTATTACCGCTTAATGATATTTCATCAAAAATATCAAAAGCTTTGGTTACAGGCAGCTCATGCTTTTGGGTCGCAACAAAGGTGCCTTTCCCAGCAATACGATTCAGAATACCTTTTTGGCTTAGCTCAGAAATGGCTTTATTCACCGTCATGCGGCTGACATTAAATTGGGCGCAAAGCTCTAGCTCTGTGGGTATTTGAGTTTCAGGTTTGAAGATACCTAAATCAATACTACGCAGAATATAAGATTGAATTTGCTTGTATGCTGGTTGTGAAGTCATCGTGATTATTTTATTAATAATAAGGTGTTAGAAGAATCCGTTAATCTTCAGTTGTTACCATACCTAATCGGCGGTTTGCCCAAGTTTACCAGCAAACCTGCATCATTGTGACAAAAAAGTGTATTAAAGTACCGTAATGCTATTCAAAATAAGAAACACTGTAATTACCTGAATTTTATTAGTAAAGTCTAATTGTTATTAGGTGCATAATACGCCCTGACTATGATAGTGAAATATTAATAAATAAGATAGGCTCTACGTATGGGGGCAGTACTTTTATGCCACTTTATCCGAGTATGATTATCGGTATGTTACCCCAAAAGTAGGGTTCGATTGATAGCATCTGATTTAGTATTCTTTTTTACTCTTGAAAGTTATTAAAAATAGCAATATTTTTTGAAAAAATTTTAAAAGTGGCAATAAATTAGTGAGTTGTACGGAAAGCAAATCGATCGAATTGATTGGTTGAGTTGGCTATTCCATCAACCAAAAGGCCGTTTAAAGCTTATGGCGTGAGTAATGCAGGGAACAAACACACTATTTTTCAGACTCAATAATAGGTGAACTTGGTATTTTATTAAGGGGGAAGTTTGCCAAAATATAAAAAATAATGAATAACGTATCCCAAACTTTATTAAGTGACATAAGATATTTTTATTGATTTCATTTGACTTAAATCTATTTTAACTTAAGTAAGATGTTACTTTAATTTAATAAAATAAACTTAAATCTTAACAAGCTATAATAAAATTTCCTTGTTAATGTTTTTATTAAATTGTTATAAAATTCAGTGTGTTGCTTTTATTTTTGCGGGTTTTGGATTTCAATAAATAATGTGATGAGCGTCATGTTGTTGTCGATAAATTATTCAATATTGTGATGCGTGTATAATATAATGACAACAGAGATTAAAATAACCAAATAGTTGTTATATATCTAAGCTCGACGGTAGTACTAATCCCTTAATTGAGGAGGCATAGTATGTTATCATTACATAAGCTAGTAATATCGAGGAGTTTCTTCTATATGAAGAAATGGTTCAATATTGATATTCCTTTAGCCTTCTTTTTTCCTCATCGATAATTCCAACGTTTTCTCTTAATTAATCGTTATCTTATTACTCATAATAAGTACGAATTTCTGTTTTTATTATTTAATGAAAATTAAAGGTATTATCATGGCTAAAAGAATCGTAGAACCGTTCCGTATTAAAATGGTAGAAAATATTCGTATTCCATCTAGGGAAGAGCGAGAAGCTGCATTAAAAGAAGCTGGCTACAATCCATTCTTATTACCGAGTAGTGCTGTATATATTGATTTATTAACCGATTCCGGTACTAACGCAATGAGTGATCAGCAGTGGGCCGCGATGATCACAGGGGATGAAGCGTATGCAGGGTCTCGTAACTATTATGATTTAAAAAATAAAGTTAAAGAGATGTTTGGCTACGATTACACTATTCCTGCTCACCAAGGGCGTGGTGCAGAAAATATGTTGTTCCCCGTATTATTGAAAGCTAAACAACAGGAGGGAGGAGCTAAGAATCCAGTCTTTATTTCTAATTTCCATTTTGATACAACAGCCGCACATGTTGAATTAAATGGGTGTAAAGCGATTAATATTGTCACCGAAAAGGCTTACGATTCGGAAACATATGATGACTGGAAAGGTAATTTTGATATTCAGAAGTTAAAAGATAATATTGCTAAATATGGGGCTGAAAACGTTGTCGCGATTGTTTCTACCGTCACTTGTAATAGTGCTGGTGGTCAGCCCGTTTCTATGGCGAATTTAAAAGAAGTCTATGAAATCGCTAAGCAGCATAATATCTTTGTTGTCATGGATTCCGCTCGTTTTTGTGAAAATGCCTATTTTATTAAAGAGCGTGATCCAAAATATAAAGATGCCACAATCAAAGAAGTTATTTTTGACATGTACAAATATGCCGATGCATTAACCATGTCTGCGAAGAAAGACCCGCTATTAAATATTGGTGGCTTAGTTGCTATTAAAGATGATGAAAATATTTTCACCTTAGCAAGGCAACGCTGTGTTCCAATGGAGGGGTTTGTCACTTATGGCGGTTTAGCCGGACGCGATATAGCGGCGATGGTACAAGGGCTTGAAGAAGGAACTAGGGAGGATTATCTACATTATCGTATTGGTCAAGTGAGATACTTAGGTGATCGCTTACGTGAAGGGGGGATCCCTATTCAGTACCCTACAGGGGGACATGCGGTATTTGTTGATTGTAAAAAGTTAGTTCCACAAATACCGAGCGAGCAATTTCCAGCCCAAGCAGTGATTAATGCACTTTATCTTGAGTCCGGTGTTCGTGCTGTTGAAATTGGTTCATTTTTACTTGGTCGTGACCCTGAAACAGGGAAACAGAAACATGCTGATATGGAGTTCATGCGACTCACTATAGCAAGGCGTGTTTATACCAACGACCATATGGACTATATCGCAGATGCCTTGATTGGCCTTAAAGATAGATTTGCAACGTTAAAAGGGCTGGATTTTGAATATGAACCACCCGTATTAAGGCATTTTACCGCTAGATTAAAACCTATTAAATAATAGTCAATACTTCAGGTTCCCGTGCAATGCGGGAACTTTACCCTTATTTTTAAGGTGAATAACCATGAATAATTCGTCAGAGAAGAAGGAACCCTCCATATTGGTAGGGGGCTTTGTGCTCGGTGGCGCTATGATAGGGGCGGGCATGTTTAGCTTACCCACAATTATGGCAGGAGCATGGTTTATAAATTCAGTCATTGTTCTATTCGTTGTTTGTTTCTTTATGTTTCATTCAGGGATATATATTCTCGAATGTATTTCTAAATATGGAGCAGGAACAAATTACTTTTTTATATCAAAAGAACTATTATCTAAATGTGCCTGTTATATTGCAAATGCAGCATTGATTTTTGTCCTCTATATTTTAATCTATGCGTATATATCTGCTGCTGGATCTGTAATTAAAGAATCAGCCTCCATTTATGGCTTCGATATTAATTTAAGAATTATATTTATTATTTTTACGTTAATATTAGGTGCAACTATTTGGTGGAGTGGTATTGGAGCTAGCCGTTTAACATCAATATTCTTATTGATAAAAATAGTATTATTTGTCTTAGCTTTCTCAGGTCTTTTCTTTGTAGTAAAAACGGATTTACTTTTAAAACTTCCAACAGGAGATACACAAACCTCTCTTTTACCGTTTGTCTTTATTATCATTCCTTATGCAATCACTTCTTTTGGCTACCATGGTAATGTGTGTAGTTTATATAAGCTGTACCATGAAAATGAAAGAAAAGTGGTAAAAAGCTGTGTCATCGGTTGTATTCTTGCCCTTGTTCTCTATTTCCTATGGGTATTAGGAACGATGGGAAATTTACCTAGAACAGAGTTTTTAACCATCATCAATAAAGGTGGCAATCTTGATGCTTTTATTGAGTCACTTTACGCAGTTCTGAATAGCAAGCATATTGCGACATTTTTATTGTGGTTTTCAATCAGCGCCGTATTTTGCTCATTCTTAGGGGTAGCAATCGGTTTATTTGACTACATCTTAGCATCGTTGAATTTCCAAGATAACAGCTCTGGACGTATGAAATCTGCACTACTTTGCTTCTTACCTCCATTAATACTCTGCATGTTATTCCCTAATGGTTTTTTAGTTGCAATTGCCTATGCCGGTATGGCGGCCTGTATTTGGGCGATTATTTGTCCTGCGGTGATGGCACTTAAAGCTAGAGAGCGTTTTCCTGAATCAACGTTTAAAGTATGGGGAGGGAAGGGGTTAATATATGCAGTCATTGTGTTTGGGGTTGTAGGGATTATTTGCCAGCTACTTGCTCAGTTTAATTTGCTACCAATATATCGTTAATTGTTTAATCTCCTTTTATGCTAACTGTCAAAGGCACAGCAATTTTGCTGTGCCTTTTTACTATGGCTTTAACCATAATAAAAACTGGAGTGGTCAACAAAAATTGGTCACCGTTTTAGAGTTTTCCCAATACAACCGTTCTGATTCATTGGGTGTTAAGCCACCGTTATATTGATGGGGTCTAAGCTGACTATAATACCCGATGATATATCGTGTTATTTCTTGCTGTGCTTCTATGGAATTACGGTAGCCTAAAATGGGTACCCATTCTGTCTTTAAACTTCGAAAAAATCGCTCCATCGGCGCATTATCCCAGCAATTACCTCGCCGAGATAAACTTTGCTTTATCTGATAACGCCATAATAATTGGCGATATTGGCGGCTTGTATAATGACTTCCTTGATCTGAATGAAACAGGATATTCCTTGGCTTACCTCTTGATTCAAAAGCCATTGATAATGCTTTTCCTGTTAGCTGGCTATCCGGTGAAAATGACATCGCCCAACCAATGGGCTTTCGAGCAAATAAATCCATTACAACAGCAAGATATATCCAGCGGTTACCTGACCAAATATAGGTCACATCACCCACCCAAACTTGGTTTGGCTCCGTGACCGCAAATTGACGTCTGAGATGATTCGGTATTTCAACGTGCTCTTGAGTCGTTTTTTATATCGATGCTTCGATGTTTGACAACTCACCAAGCCAAGTAATTTCATTAACTTAGTTGCACGATAGCGCGTTAAAGGAACCTGTTTTGTATTCGATACAATGTCAGCAATAGTACGAGCACTAGCAGAACCGTGACTACTTTCATGGGCTTCTCGAACAAGAGCCCGAAGCTGTGTTTGTTCCACTGACGGTATCTTTGAGCGATGACGCCAATATTGATAGCTACTGCGATGAACACTGAACACGTTACACAGTTGTTTAATACTAAAGCGCCGACTGAGTTTCTCGATCAGCGAGAATTGTTCAGAGAGTCCGACATCACCAGCGCTGTAGCCTTTTTTAAGATCTCATTATGCTCTTCAAGTCGTGCAATTTTCTTTTTCAATTCACGGATTTCGACTTGTTCTGGCGTCATGGGTGACGCTTTCGGTGAAATCCCTTTGCGTTCTAGCTTGAGTTGCCGAACCCATTTGTCCATGGTTGATTTACCGACGCCCATGGCGTTGGCGGCCTTGACTACGGAGTAGCTTTGGTCAAGCACCAGTTGAGTGGCTTCAAGTTTAAATTCAGCACTGAAAAGTCGTCTTATACGTTTCGCCATAATTATCACCTATCTGTTTATGAAGTGATGATATCACCTCTGACTTGGTGACCAAATTAACTATGCCACTACACCTGCATGGTACAGTGCGTTACAGTTCGAATTAGACCCTGTTATAGATAAAGGAGCCTTAGTTGAATATCCTGACAACGGTGTATATTGGCTAAACCAAGAATCCCCCACATTCGAAGCTGATTATACTGCATTAGTACAAAGGATGAATTACTTAGCGAAAGAGCACTCGAAGCACTATAATGCGAGCTCACGGAGCATAGGGTATAGCCAGAAATGATTATGAGTAGAGTTAGTTGTTTGTAAATGCCACTAATCTATTTGCTCTTGCAATTACCGTTTAACTAGGGGGATTTAGTCCCTACTAACAATACAGAGCATTAGTTAACTACCCAGAAAATTGTCGGTACTGCTTAAATCGAGATGCCTAATCCTTTACAGATTATAACGTGGTAATAGAGCGATTGAATTACTTACCTAAAGACTACTCTAAACACTACAGTTCCTATTATCGTACGATAGGCCATAGCCAGTACTAGGACCGACTTAGACAGGTAGCACATACTACCTGCCTTTTAAAACAACGTAACCTATTATTATATCAACAGCATTGAAGACAGTCTTAACGAATCCAGAGAAATTTAGAGCACATTTCAGTAGATAAGTATTTTATACTACTAATTAAAAGTGATATTTAAAATTTGAAACGACAGAAAAAAGTGGTTGTTTTTTTATTATTGGATCATGGATTCGGATATCTCGATCAGTTTGTTATATTGGGGCTTTGTATCCCCATTATATATAATGGTCCCATCCGGATAGCTCATTGATGTATTACCATTTTGGTCTCTCCTTCCTTGCCAATGAGTTAAAAAATTTTTTTTATATAAAATAGTTAGATTAATTTTTTTACTGTTATAAATTTTGTATGTAATGACATCATATTTTCCTATCAGCCAAAAATTTTTTACGTGCTCACCCAAAAAACGTTCGCTAATCAAAGGAAATAATATTAACTGCTCATTTATATCTCCTGATTTTTTTTCATAGCCGCCATCAAAAGTCGCTGGTGCATTGTTATCAAGCACAAAAGTGGCTTCCGTACCAAAGTTTTG
>NZ_JAMPQI010000038.1:0-25639 GCF_028482365.1 Providencia sp. PROV122
CTTTTTTTGAAAAAAAGTACTGTTTGAAGATAAAATCATCACTATGTTTTTTTTTCTAGCATTGTGACTATAAAACAAACAACAAATACCCTCTTTTTTGAAGGATACTCTTCTTCATAATATGAATAGATATCGACTATTCTATTTAATACCACTAATTATCAACTATGGTCATCTTTATGAACAAACACTTAAGACCTTATCTCGATATTTATCCCACCACTGGCTCTAACGTTTTTATCGATCCTTCAGCTGTTGTGATCGGCGATGTTCGTTTAGCTGATGATGTCAGTATTTGGCCTTTATCCGTATTACGTGGTGATGTGAACTACATTGAAATTGGTGCTCGCACTAATATACAAGATGGTTCCGTCTTACACGTAACACACAAATCAAAACATAACCCAGAAGGCAACCCTCTAATTATTGGCGAAGATGTCACCGTCGGACATAAAGTGATGCTTCATGGTTGCACAATCGGGGATCGCGTATTAGTCGGTATGGGTTCTATTATTCTTGATGGAGCAATAATCGCTAGCGACGTAGTTATAGGCGCAAATAGCCTCGTCACCCAAGGCAAAAAACTGGAAAGTGGCTACCTTTATGTTGGTAGCCCAGCTAAAGCTGCCCGTAAACTAACGGAAGCTGAATTAGAACATCTACGTTATTCAGCGAATAACTACGTTCAATGGAAGAATGATTATTTATCTTCTGGTAAAGAATAAACACTATCATCTTCCTGAGGGCCTTGAGCTATCAAGGCCTCAAACTCTTCTTCTATATCCCAACGGTTATTTTGGAACAGCACTAATGGCTCAGCCCCTTCTCCATACCGCCGATAAAGCAACGAGTCTGATATTACACATTCAGCTAACATTCCACTAATTAATACCGGAAAATGGACTTTTCTTGTAGCAGCATTCCACTCTTCTCTATCTGGAAATTGAATAGCTTGATTCACTTTTTCAGTTCCTTTTGTAATACAAGAAGAACTGGCTCTATATCTGGAAGTACTCCATGCCATAATTTAAAAGCGAAAGCGGCTTGCCCAACTAACATACCTAAACCATCGGCAAGGCGATTTACCTGATGAGAACTCGCGAACGATAGAAATGGTGTTAAACCATGTTGATAAAACATGTCATAACATGCCACCCGCGCAGAAAATACAGCGGGATCAATTGCGGGGATCTCGCCACTCACTCCAGATGAAGTCGCATTAATGATGAGATCGAAACAGGCTGTTTTGATCTGTTCGATCGGCTGTGCTTTTATTTTTCCAAAGCTAACAAATTGATTTACTAATGTTTCTGCTTTAGAAAAAGTCCTATTCGTTAGCGTAATTTCGCACCCAAATTCTAAGAGAGGTAATAAAGCCCCCCTCGTTGCACCACCAGCACCAATAATTAATACTTTGCTATTGCTATGAATAAAATTAAGCCGTTGAAGATCTAGCAAAAGGCCAGCGCCATCCGTGTTATCACCTAATAACCGGTGACTATCCAGTTTCATCACGGTATTTACTGCACCGCACGATTGAGCTCTATCTGTTAGCTCAGATACCATTTGATATGCGTTTTCCTTAAAAGGTAGCGTAACATTCGCCCCCATCCCTCCCTGAGCAAAAAATGCAGACAATGACTGCTCAAAGCCATCTAGTGGTGCCAAAATACGTTCATATTCCAGCGCAATACCCGTCTGTTCAGCAAACATCTGGTGTATAATTGGCGATTTACTATGCGCTATCGGATGACCAAAAACGGCATATTTACCCATATAATAGTTATCCTTTACGATAAAGTTGCCCTGTTTTAGCATCCCGAATTTCTGATGGGTTTTGACGGCCCCCCACCATTCCATCAAGCACAGGGATACTTCCCTTAAACTGCTCTAGAACTTCATTGGTTGTCCTACATGGCTCCTGACCGCTTAAATTCGCACTTGTAGATACTAATGGCTTACCGTATTCGCGACAGAGCTCTTTTACTAACCCATGATCTGTTACTCTTACCGCCAAAGTATCGAAACGCCCAGTTAACCATTTCGGAGTGGATGATTTGGCTGGGATAACCCAAGTCACAGGCCCTGGCCAGCTTGCAAACATCGTTTGCTTTTGTTCATCAGTCAACTGACTATCGTCCACATAGTCTTTCAGCTGTTCATAATTGTCTGCGATAAGAATTAGCCCTTTCTCCCAAGGACGTTGTTTTAACTCAAGTAACTTATTAACCGCTTGTTCACTATCAGGATCACAACCTAATCCAAATACGGCTTCAGTGGGATAAGCGATAACTTCCCCTTTGTTCAGGGAAATAATAATATTTTCAATTGCAGGTGTAGCTTTATTTTGCATCTTTTTAACTCATTATTCTTTTTGTGGTTTACCACATCGTTTACTGGCACAAAATAATCTTACTCCTTGAGCACCCCTTTTTTCCATAAGTAATGGATAATGACAAAACTCACATTCACCCGAAACAGGCTTATGATTGAGAATAAATTGGCAAGACGGATAGCTATCACACGCATAAAATGTTTTTCCAAACCGAGACTTACGTTGTAATAGGTGACCTGTCTGGCACTGGGGGCAAGCAACTTTCGTTTCATCTGGCTTATCAATTAATTCAATATGCTCACACTCTGGGTAGTGACTACATCCAATAAACATACCAAATCGCCCTTGCTTCAAAACCAAATCATGACCGCATTGTGGACATGCTTGCCCTTCTAATACTTTTACTACATGGCTTTCTGCCGAAGGACGCATAGGTTTGAGATAATGACATTGAGGGTACGAAGAACAAGCAAAAAAAGGTCCATGTGCACCATTACGAATGACCAGTAAAGAACCGCATTCAGGACAATGTTCATTTTTCTCTGTTTCAAAAGGCAATTGCTTTGACATGATTTTCTCTTAGCCAACTAACTTAATTTTATATACCCACCAGTAACAGAAGCGATAGCACCGTCTATCTCAAGTTCCGTCAAAACAGCAATGACTTCTGTTATCGGCTGTTGTACACGCTCAGCAATCACATCTGCAGGTGTAGGGTGATACTCAACCATACTCAATATTTTATTCTCTGTCAGATTAAATTCAGCATTCAGCGTTTCTTCTTCTAATGGCTCGACTGGCAACCAATTTAACCCAACCTCTATATGGTGTTTGATATCTTCGGGTTCAACAAGTAGATATGCTCCTTGTTGTAATAGCCAATGGTTACCACTGTAAGCTGAATTACCAAGTGGTGCAGGTATCGTAAAAAGGTCTCTATTTTGCTCAATGGCATAACGAGCCGTTATCAATGAGCCACTTTTCAACCCTGCCTCTACCACGACTGTCGCTTTACTTAAGCCACTAATAATTCGATTTCGTCGAGGAAATTGCCTAGGTAGCGGAGGCGCATTTGGTAAAAACTCAGAGATTAGTACCCCCTCTTGTTTAATCTGCTCCGCCAGCGCAGTATGCTGCCTAGGATAAATATTTGCTAATCCACTCCCTAAAACGGCAACTGTTTTCCCATTTGCTGCGAGTGCCGCGCGATGACTTGCAGCATCGATACCAAATGCTAACCCGCTAGTAATTGTAAAACCATAGTCAGTAAATTTATTGGCAAACCGATCCGCCCATTTACGGCCATACTCACTCGCTTGCCGACTACCGACTATTGCGATTTGTGCTGTCGCCATCAGCTCACTTTGCCCTATTACAAACAAGACGAGTGGCGGATTAGATATATGCTTTAATAAGGAAGGGTACAAGGAATCACAAAAAGTAATCAGTTGATTTTCTTCCTTTTCTAGCCATTTAAGCGTTTGAGCTAATTTTACAGATGGCACGTGTAGAAACTGTAAACACTGCAGTTCACTTAACCCACACTCCTGTAAAACAGAAGAGCATACTTGTTCTAATATCCTTAGCTTATTAATAATTTTTAATGCCTTATGTGGTGATAGCCGGCTCACCTGAGACATTCTTAACCAAATTTCTTGCACATCCATGGCGTCTTCCTGACTTTATTGTAAAGGTTCATCTGTGAACAAATCGTAACCAATACTGTCAATATGACTGATAAATGTCTAGAATAGACATTAATTTCTATTCACTTTTTTGGACGCTGCTCGAAAAAATTTATGTCAGTATTAAATGTATTACATTACCCAGACGAACGCTTACGCACAATTGCTAAGCCAGTAGAAAAAGTTGATGCCGAAATTCAACAGATCGTCGATGATATGTTCGAAACGATGTATGAAGAAGAAGGTATCGGTCTTGCTGCAACTCAAGTCGATATTCATCAGCGGATCATTGTTATTGATGTCTCGGAAACGCGGGATCAACGACTTGTTCTTATTAACCCTGAATTATTAGACAAATCAGGTGAAACGGGTATTGAAGAAGGTTGTCTTTCTATTCCTGAACAACATGGTTTTGTCCCCAGAGCAGAGCATGTTAAGGTTCGTGCCCTTGACTATAATGGCGATAGTTTTGAACTTGAAGCCGATGGCTTACTCGCTATCTGTATTCAACATGAAATGGATCACCTTGTTGGTAAATTGTTTGTTGATTACTTATCACCATTAAAGCGCCAGCGTATCCGACAAAAGGTTGAAAAACTAGATAGAATGAGAGCTAAAGCAGCAAAAACAGCTAACTAGACAGATTTATACAGGGAAATATAACCGTGTCGGAATCATTAAAAATTATCTTTGCAGGTACACCTGATTTTGCGGCTGGGCACTTAGCCGCTTTACTTAAAACTAAACATCAGGTTGTCGGTGTTCTTACACCACCAGATAAGCCCGCGGGGAGGGGTAAAAAGCTGACGCCAAGCCCTGTCAAAGTATTAGCACAAGAACACCAAATTCCAGTTTTTCAGCCTACTACGCTGAAAAATGTAGATAATCATCAATGGATCAAAGATCACAACGCAGATTTGATGATTGTTGTTGCTTATGGGTTTATTTTACCAAAAGCCGTTTTAGATATTCCGCGTTTAGGTTGTCTGAATGTACACGGTTCTTTACTACCACGCTGGCGCGGTGCTGCACCTATTCAACGCTCAATTTGGGCTGGTGATGCTGAAACTGGCGTAACCATTATGCAAATGGATGAAGGGTTAGATACTGGGGATATGCTGTATAAAGCAAGTTGCCCAATTATGCCTGAAGATACTAGTGCAACACTTTATGAAAAACTGGCAGTGATTGGCCCAGAGGCATTGATCCATACGTTAGAACTGATATCCAATCAGCAATGTGTGCCTGAAAAACAGGATGACTCTCTGGCAAACTACGCTGAAAAGTTATCTAAAGAGGAAGCTCGTATTGATTGGCAACAATCCGCTGAACAAATAGAGCGCTGTATTAGGGCATTTAATCCTTGGCCAATGAGCTATTTTACAGTTCAAGAGCAGCTTATTAAGGTATGGCAGGCACAAGTCATTGCCGAAAACCATAATGAGCAACCAGGCACTATCCTCAGCGCTGATAAAAATGGCATATGCGTTGCAACAGGTAACGGAAAACTCAATATCACTCAGTTACAACCACCGGGTAAAAAGGCCATGGGAGCGCAAGATCTCCTCAACTCACGCCGAGAATGGTTCACTCCTGGACAGCAACTTAATTAGAAAGCCAATAAATTTGCCTGATAATATATTCAGGCAAATTTATTTCGTGACGAATAGACTCACCTTCACTTATGAAAAATACATATAACTTGCGTAGCATCGCAGCGGTAGCCATCAGTCAAGTCATTGATGGTGGCCAGTCTCTCAGTACGGTACTACCTGAATTACAAAAAAATATAAATGAAAAAGATAAGTCTCTATTACAAGAGATTTGCTTTGGTGTCCTACGCTATTTACCTAAATTAGAATGGTTTGTTGCTCAGCTTATGGAGAAACCACTAACAGGTAAACAGAGAACATTGCACTACTTGATTATGGTGGGGATTTATCAACTCCTCTATACACGTATTCCTCCTCATGCCGCTTTAGCGGAAACGGTCAATGGAGCAGTTGCACTAAAACGCCCTCAATTAAAAGGGCTTATCAATGGTGTGTTACGATCATTCCAACGGCAACAAACTCAACTCGAAGAGCGTAATACTAATAATAGTAGCCAATACCTTCATCCGAGCTGGCTTTTAAAGCGCCTTCAAAATGCTTACCCTGATAAGTGGCAAACGATTATTGATGCAAATAACCAGCGTCCTCCCATGTGGTTAAGGGTTAATTCCCAACATCACACTGCTGAACAGTATCAAAAATACCTAGAAGAAAATGAGATTGCATCTGAATTGCATCCACATCACCCCTGCGCGATAAAACTGTCAGAGCCAACTTCAGTTACAAGGCTTCCTGGCTTTGAAGAAGGTTGGGCAACTGTGCAAGATGTTTCTGCTCAAGGGTGTGCGGAACTGCTTGAACCACAAAATCATGAAACGATCCTTGATCTATGTGCAGCACCCGGTGGTAAAACAACTCATATACTGGAGCTTGCACCAAAAGCACATGTCGTTGCTGTTGATATTGATGAGCACCGCCTTAAACGTGTAAAAGAAAACTTGCAACGTTTGCAACAGCAAGCAGCGGTCATTCAAGGTGATGGTACAAAACCAGAAGAGTGGGCTAATGGGCAACTGTTTGATCGTATTCTTCTTGATGCCCCATGCTCAGCAACAGGCGTTATCCGCCGTCATCCTGATATAAAGTGGTTAAGGCGCGATTCTGACATTAATGAACTCACCGAACTTCAAGCTAAAATATTAGAATCAATTTGGCCTTACCTAAAAGTTGGCGGTACCCTTGTCTATGCGACCTGTTCAATTATGCCTGAAGAGAATAGCTTACAAATAAAAAACTTCTTGGCTAAGCACCCTGAAGCCTCTCTTAATGATGGCACAACAGCAGGCTTACAGATACTACCTAGTATCACTGGTGGTGATGGCTTCTTTTACGCGCGCTTGGTCAAACAAGAGAACTAATCCAATAAAACTTGTCTGAGATAGGAATATTCAATGAAAATCATTATTTTAGGTGCTGGACAAGTTGGCGGAACCCTCGCTGAGAATCTAGTGGATGAAAACAATGATATTACTGTCGTTGACACTAACGCTGATCGCTTGCGCCAATTGCAAGATCAATTTGATCTCCGAGTTGTAAACGGCCATGGGTCACATCCACGCGTACTACGTGATGCGGGGGCAGAAGATGCAGACATGTTGGTTGCCGTCACCAATTCTGATGAAACGAATATGATCGCGTGCCAAATCGCCTATAGCCTTTTTAATACGCCAAATAAAATTGCACGTATTAGGGCGACTGAATATATCCGTGAAGCAGACAAGTTATTTTTGCCTGAACAAATCCCTATTGATTACCTGATTTCCCCAGAACAATTGGTTATTGATTATATCTATAAATTAATCCAATACCCTGGTGCACTCCAAGTCGTCAATTTTGCTGAAGGGAAAGTCAGTATTGTTGCGGTTAAAGCCTACTATGGTGGTTCATTAGTGGGTAATGCCCTTTCCAGTTTACGCGAGCACATGCCACATATTGATGCCAGAGTTGTTGCCATTTTTCGTCAAGATCGTCCGATTCGGCCTCAAGGTTCAACAATCATCGAAGCTGGTGATGAAGTCTTTTTCGTGGCTTCAACTCAACACATTCGAGCAGTGATGAGTGAATTGCAGCGCTTAGAAAAACCATACAAACGCCTCATGATCGTGGGTGGGGGTAATGTCGGTGCTGGTTTAGCGAAAAGGCTAGAAAAAGATTACAGTGTAAAACTTATCGAGCGAAATCAACAAAGAGCAACTGAACTCGCTGAATTGCTGCATGACACAATTGTATTTTATGGCGATGCTTCCGACCAAGAGTTACTTACAGAAGAGCATATTGAACAGATGGACGTCTTTATTGCTCTAACAAATGATGATGAAGCAAACATAATGTCAGCCATGTTAGCGAAAAAAATGGGGGCCAAAAAAGCTATGGTGCTCATTCAAAGAACTGCTTATGTTGAATTAGTTCAAGGTGGTGTTATTGACATTGCAGTGTCACCGCAACAGGCGACGATTTCAGCATTATTAAGTCATGTTAGGAAAGCCGATATTGTCAGTGTTTCTTCATTAAGACGAGGTGTTGCTGAAGCAATTGAAGCAATTGCTCATGGCGATGAAAATACCTCTAAAGTTGTTGGTAAAAAGATTTCAGATATAAAACTCCCGCCAGGAACCATTATTGGTGCTTTAGTTAGAGAAGATGAAGTCATTATTGCCAGTGATTATCATATAATCGAACAAGGAGACCATGTCATTATGTTCATTACCGATAAGAAATATGTTCCTGATGTTGAGAAATTATTCCAACCAAGCCCCTTCTTTTTATAATTATCAAAATAAAACGACAATCTTATTTGCAGCTTAATTAAAGTAGATACTATAATTTGTTAACTAAATATTTATTTTGTCACAAATAGTTTTCAATTAGGGGGTAGAATGAGTTTTTTAAAAGAGTTTCGCGAATTTGCGATGAAGGGCAATGTTGTCGATATGGCTGTCGGTATCATTATTGGTGCTGCATTCGGTAAAATTGTTTCTTCATTAGTCGCCGATGTCATTATGCCGCCATTGGGTCTATTAATTGGTGGAGTTGACTTTAAACAATTTAGCGTCGTACTAAGAGCCGCCGAAGGGGATATTCCTGCTGTAGTTCTTAATTATGGTATGTTTATACAGACTGTATTTGACTTTGTTATCGTCGCATTTGCTATTTTTATGGCAATTAAAGTAATGAACAAAGTTCGTCGTGAAAAAGAAGCAGAGCCTGAAGCACCACCGGCGCCAAGTAAAGAAGAAGTGTTATTATCAGAAATTCGTGATTTATTAAAAGAACAAAATAAAAAGTAATACTAGAAAACCAGTGGTAATAAGTTAAAAAACTGATTACCACTGGCCTCCCAGTTATTACCTTTACCATGTTTTGCTTTACGGTTATAACTTCCTTTCCCTTTCTTGTTTTTCTCTACTCTTTGTCTAAATAGCGGATCATGTAACAATGCTTCGATCGCATTATCTTTAATTTGACCACGTTTATGTTGATATCGACTCATGATATACCTTCTTTTAAAAATGAATTTAAAGTAAATTTTCGATTAATAAACTTTCGATGCGCCTTTCTCAAGTATTTCCATTATCGAGCAATATGTCGACGCATGCTCTTCACCACAACAAGCTGAGCTGAGCATTTTCAGTGAATCACGCATAATAATAAGTTCTTGTATCTTTTTTTCAACTTCAAACAAGCGTAAATCAACAATTTGCTTCGATTCTTGGCATGTATGATGC
The DNA here is from genome assembly GCF_028482365.1 of Providencia sp. PROV122. Lineage (NCBI taxonomy): Bacteria > Pseudomonadati > Pseudomonadota > Gammaproteobacteria > Enterobacterales > Morganellaceae > Providencia > Providencia sp. PROV122. Next base: position 9,359 of record NZ_JAMPQI010000038.1, read on the forward strand.
TCAGGATCAACACGTATTGATAATAACTCAGTGATAGCTTCTAAGGTGAAGCCGAGTTGCTTAGCATAACGGATAAACCGAAGCCGTTGCAAATCCTGCTCAGTATACAACCTATAGCCACCTTCTGTCCTCAGTTTATGCCCCATCAAACCTTGTTTTTCATAAAAACGAATCGTGTCTGGTGTGACATCGGCGAGACGCGCAATTTGCCCAATTTTATACATAGTCATGGGAACTCCACTCTAAATAGGGTCAAAATAGAATAAATCAAGTCAATGAAGCTTAGAGAAAGGATAGAATAGCAGGTACAAAAAAACCGGGCAAATATACCCGGTTTTTTTGATAGCAGACAGATTACTCTGCTGCTGCTTCTTGAGACTCAACAGCACGGTCAACAAGCTCGATGTAAGCCATCGGAGCATTGTCACCAGTACGGAAGCCACACTTAAGAATACGAGTGTAACCGCCCGCACGAGCTGCAAAGCGAGGTCCCAATTCATTAAACAATTTTGCCACGATCTCGTTATCACGAGTACGGGCGAATGCCAGACGACGATTAGCTACGCTGTCGGTCTTGGCAAGAGTAATCAGCGGCTCAACGACGCGACGCAGTTCTTTCGCTTTAGGCAGAGTCGTCTTGATGATTTCATGACGAACTAAAGAACCTGCCATGTTACGGAACATAGCTTGGCGGTGGCTGCTGTTGCGGTTCAATTGACGACCACTCTTACGATGGCGCATGACCTTATCCTTCTCAGTAAAACCTTAACCTGTGATCTTAATCATCAGCAATACTTGCTGGTGGCCAATTTTCTAAGCACATGCCCAGAGAAAGACCACGAGATGCCAAGACGTCCTTAATTTCAGTAAGAGATTTCTTACCAAGGTTAGGCGTTTTAAGCAACTCAACTTCTGTACGCTGAACCAGATCACCGATGTAGTGGATAGCTTCTGCTTTAAGGCAGTTAGCAGAGCGGACAGTCAATTCCAGATCGTCAACTGGGCGCAATAAGATAGGATCGAACTCTGGTTTCTCTTCTTTAACTTCAGGCTGACGAACATCACGTAAGTCAACAAAAGCTTCAAGTTGTTCAGCCAGAATAGTCGCTGCACGGCGAATCGCCTCTTCAGGATCGATTGTACCGTTTGTTTCCATTTCGATAACTAACTTATCCAAGTCAGTACGTTGTTCAACACGAGCTGCTTCAACATTGTAGGCAATACGCTCTACAGGGCTATAGCAAGCATCGACTAACAGACGACCGATTGGGCGCTCATCTTCTTCCGAATGTACTCGGGCAGAAGCCGGCACATAACCACGACCACGCTGAACTTTAATTCGCATGTTAATAGATGCGCTTTCGTCAGTCAGGTGGCAGATAACGTGCTGCGGCTTGACGATTTCGACATCGCCATCATGGACGATGTCGGCTGCAGTCACAGGGCCAATGCCAGATTTATTCAAGGTTAAAATAACTTCATCTTTACCCTGAACTTTTACCGCCAGCCCTTTCAGGTTGAGGAGAATCTCCAGGATATCTTCCTGTACACCTTCTTTGGTGCTGTACTCATGCAGTACACCATCAATCTCAACCTCTGTCACCGCACAACCCGGCATAGACGAAAGCAGAATACGGCGCAGTGCGTTACCAAGAGTATGACCGAAGCCACGCTCTAAAGGCTCAAGGGTCACCTTGGCGTGCGTCGAACTCACTTGCTCGATATCTACCAGGCGCGGTTTTAGAAACTCTGTCACAGAACCCTGCATTGTGTCCTCTCTTTGGTGCTAAGCTTTACTTAGAGTAAAGCTCGACGATCAGGTGTTCGTTAATGTCCGCAGACAGGTCAGTACGTTCAGGAATACGTTTGAACACACCTTCCATTTTAGCAGCATCAACTTCCAGCCAAGTTGGCTTCTCACGCTGTTCAGCCAGCTCTAAAGCAGCCTTAATACGAGACTGTTTTTTCGCTTTCTCACGAACGCTGATAACGTCATTCGGGGAAACCTGATAAGAAGCGATATTAACTACTCGACCATTTACCATGATAGCTTTGTGGCTAACCATTTGACGTGCTTCTGCGCGAGTTGCGCCAAAGCCCATACGGTAAACGACGTTATCAAGACGGCCTTCCAGCAGAGTCAACAGGTTTTCACCTGTGTTGCCTTTCAGACGTGTTGCTTCTTTATAATAGTTACGGAATTGACGTTCCAGAACACCGTAAATACGACGAACTTTTTGTTTTTCACGTAACTGAACACCGTAGTCAGACAGACGCGGTTTACGCGCTCCGTGCTGGCCAGGTGCCTGTTCTAATTTACACTTGGTGTCAATCGCGCGAACACCAGACTTCAGGAAGAGGTCTGTTCCTTCGCGACGGCTCAGCTTGAGCTTAGGACCCAAATATCTAGCCATTTTCTTTCTCCAACAGTCCTAAAAACGAAACGTATTAAACGCGACGTTTTTTCGGTGGGCGACAACCGTTATGAGGGATAGGAGTCACATCAGTAATATTTGTGATGCGGAAACCTGCGGCGTTCAGAGCACGAATTGTTGATTCGCGACCCGGACCCGGTCCCTTAACCATAACTTCCAGGTTCTTGATACCGTATTCTTTCACGGCTTCTGCGCAACGCTCTGCTGCAACCTGAGCTGCAAACGGAGTGGATTTGCGAGAACCACGGAAACCGGAACCACCGGCAGTTGCCCAACCTAATGCGTTACCCTGACGATCAGTAATAGTAACGATTGTGTTGTTGAAAGAAGCATGGATATGAGCCACACCGTCTGAGACTTGCTTTCTTACACGCTTACGTGCACGAATTGGTGCTTTTGCCATTATTCAATACCCCGACTTATTTCTTGATCGGCTTACGCGGACCCTTACGGGTACGAGCGTTAGTCTTAGTACGCTGACCGCGCACAGGTAGACCACGACGATGACGTAAACCACGGTAACATCCAAGGTCCATCAGACGCTTGATGCTCAGGGTAATTTCACGACGTAAGTCACCTTCTACCACATACTTGGCAACTTCGTCACGCAGCTTGTCGATTTGTTCTTCAGACAGCTCACTGATCTTAACATTTTCAGCAATTCCAGTCGCTTCACAGATAGCCTGTGAACGAGTTTTGCCGATTCCGAAAATCGATGTTAAAGCGATCACGGTATGTTTATGATCAGGAATGTTAATGCCTGCTATACGGGCCACTATGCACTCCTAAGTTAAAATATACATTATTGTACTGAAAAGCCCGTTTTCAGGATACTCAAACAATAATGTATCTCGATAAAAAAGATTGGCTGGCTAATTTAGCCAGCTCAACCCAACTTTGCAAGAAAAAAATGCTTTTTCTTAACCTTGACGTTGTTTATGTCTTGGCTCAACACTGCAAATTACACGAACGCTACCATTGCGACGGATAATTTTACAGTTACGGCATAATTTCTTGACGGAAGCACGAACTTTCATTTTTACTCTCCGTAACTTCTAAAGCAAACCATAATCACACTAAGCGATTACTTACCTTTTAGATTTGCTTTCTTCAATGCAGACTCATATTGACTTGACATCATTAGAGTTTGCACTTGAGCCATAAAGTCCATGATAACGACAACTACGATTAATAGAGAAGTACCACCAAAGTAAAAAGGTACTTTCATTGCGTCACGCATGAACTCCGGGATTAGGCAGATGAAGGTAATATAAAGTGCACCGACTAAAGTCAGGCGAGTCATTACCTTATCAATGTACTTGGCCGTTTGCTCTCCCGGACGAATTCCTGGTACAAATGCACCGGACTTCTTCAGGTTATCTGCTGTTTCTCTTGGGTTGAAAACCAACGCCGTATAGAAGAAACAGAAGAAGATGATCGCAGAAGCATAAAGCAACACATAGAACGGTTGACCAGGCTGCAAGAACATAGAAAGAGTTGTCAGCCAGTCCCAGCCAGTTCCATCACCGAACCAAGATGCTATTGTACCCGGGAACAGTATGATACTGGAAGCAAAAATTGCAGGAATTACACCCGCCATATTCACTTTTAATGGTAAATGTGTGCTTTGTGCCGCATAAACACGGCGTCCTTGTTGGCGTTTCGCGTAGTTAACAACGATTCTACGTTGACCACGCTCCATGAATACAACAAAGAAAGTTACCGCGAATACGAGCACTGCAACCAACAGCAACAGGAGGAAGTGCAGATCGCCTTGCCGAGCTTGCTCGATAGTATGGCCAATGGCCGGCGGTAGACCCGCAACGATACCAGCGAAGATAATGATTGAGATACCGTTACCAATACCTCTTTCCGTTATCTGCTCACCTAGCCACATAAGGAACATGGTTCCTGTAACTAAGCTAACAACAGCCGTGAAGTAGAACGGGAGACCCGGATCAATAACTAGCCCTTGCATCCCTGGCATATTCGGAAGACCCATTGCAATACCCACAGATTGGAATATTGCTAACACCAAAGTACCCCAACGAGTATATTGGCTTATCTTCCGACGACCTGCTTCACCTTCTTTCTTAATCTCTGCTAGTCGTGGGTTAACCACTGACAATAATTGGATAATAATAGATGCCGAAATATACGGCATAATACCCAAAGCAAAGATAGAAGCTCGGCTAAGAGCACCACCAGAGAACATGTTAAACATATCAATGATGGTGCCTTGTTGCTGTTCGAGCAATTTGGCAAGCACAGTGGCATCAATACCAGGGATTGGAATAAAAGAACCAATACGGAAAACAATCAGTGCACCTATAACAAACAAAAGTCTGCGTTTCAGCTCACCAACACCACCTTTGGCACTTTGAAAATCTAATCCTGGTTGTTTAGCCATCTGTCACTTATTCCTCAATTTTACCGCCGGCAGCTTCAATCGCAGCGCGAGCACCTTTAGTAACACGAAGGCCACGTACAGTTACTGCACGATTCACTTCGCCAGAAAGAATAACTTTCGCATATTCAATCTGGATGCCAACAACATTCGCGGCTTTTAGTGCGTTCAGATCAATAACATCGCCTTCAACAGCAGCAAAATCAGACAGACGAACTTCTGCAGTGATCATTGCTTTACGTGAAGTAAAACCAAATTTTGGTAGACGACGGTATAAAGGCATCTGGCCGCCTTCGAAACCACGACGTACGCCACCGCCAGAACGAGATTTCTGACCTTTGTGACCACGTCCGCCGGTTTTACCCAGACCAGAACCGATACCACGACCTAAGCGCTTAGGCGCGTGCTTGGCACCTTCAGCCGGAGACAGAGTATTTAAACGCATCTCTTACTCCTCAACTTTAACCATGTAGGAAACCAAGTTGACCATACCGCGAACAGCAGGAGTGTCCTCACGTTCTACTGTATGACCAATGCGACGCAGACCTAAACCGATCAAAGTTGCCTTATGCTTAGGCAGGCGACCGATTGAACTGCGAACTTGTGTAATTTTAATAGTCTTAGCCATGGCTGATTACCCCAGAATTTCTTCGACGGATTTTCCACGCTTAGCTGCGACCATTTCTGGAGACTTCATGCTGTCTAAAGCATCCAGTGTTGCACGAACCACGTTGATTGGGTTTGTGGAACCATAGGTTTTAGCCAGTACGTTGCGAACTCCAGCTACTTCTAAAACAGCACGCATTGCACCACCGGCGATGATACCAGTACCTTCGTGAGCAGGTTGCATAAACACGCGAGAACCGGTGTGTGTACCTTTCACAGGGTGGAACAAAGTGCCGTTGTTTAGAGCAACGGTTTTCATGCTGCGACGGGCTTTTTCCATCGCTTTCTGGATTGCTGCCGGAACTTCGCGCGCTTTGCCGTAGCCAAAACCAACGCGACCGTTACCATCACCAACTACTGTCAGTGCTGTAAAGCTGAAAATACGGCCACCTTTAACGGTTTTTGCTACGCGGTTTACCGCGATCAGCTTTTCCTGCAGTTCGCCAGCTTGTTTCTCGATGTGAGCCATCTTACACCTCTACCTTAGAACTGAAGGCCAGCTTCACGGGCAGCTTCTGCCAGTGCCTGGACTCTACCATGATATTGGAAACCAGAACGGTCAAAAGCAACAGTAGTGATGCCTTTTTCCAATGCGCGTTCAGCAATAATTTTACCAACAACTGCTGCTGCGTCTTTGTTTCCAGTGAATTTCACTTGCTCATTGATAGCTTTTTCTGTAGTAGAAGCGGCCACCAAAGTTTCAGAACCGTTTGGAGCGATAACCTGCGCATAAATATGGCGTGGAGTACGGTGTACCACCAGGCGTGTCGCACCCAACTCTTGGATCTTGCGGCGTGCGCGGGTCGCACGACGGATACGAGCTGCTTTCTTATCCATAGTGTTACCTTACTTCTTCTTAGCCTCTTTAGTACGCACGATTTCATCGGCGTAACGAACACCCTTGCCTTTGTAAGGCTCAGGACGACGGTAAGCACGCAGTTCTGCCGCGACTTGACCAATCACTTGCTTATCCGCACCTTTCAGTACGATTTCAGTTTGTGTTGGGCATTCTGCAGTAATGCCTGCTGGCAGTGCGTGTTCAACCGGATGCGAAAAACCTAGAGACAAGCTAACAGCGTTGCCTTTAACTGCCGCACGGTAACCAACACCGACTAGTTGAAGTTTTTTAGTGAAGCCTTCAGTAACACCAACAACCATTGAGTTAAGCAGAGAACGAGAAGTACCCGCCTGTGCCCAAGCATCAGCGAAACCTTCGCGCGGTGCGAAAGTTAAGCGGCCATCTTCATGTTTAACTTCAACTGCATTATGGATAGTACGAGTAAGCTCGCCGTTTTTACCCTTAATCGAAATAACCTGACCGTTGAGTTTTACCTCTACGCCGGCAGGAATGACGACGGGTGCTTTTGCCACACGAGACATTCTTTCCTCCCGAATTAAGCTACGTAGCAGAGAATCTCGCCACCAAGACCAGCTTGGCGAGCTGCACGATCAGTCATGACACCTTTAGAGGTAGAAATAACAGCGATACCTAAGCCAGCCATAACTTGTGGCAGCTCATCTTTTTTCTTATAGATGCGCAGACTTGGGCGGCTTACACGCTGAATGCTTTCTACTACAGCCTTACCTTGGAAATAACGCAGAGTCAGTTCCAATTCTGGCTTAGTGTCGCCTTCAATTTTAAAATCTTCAATATAACCTTCTTCCTTCAGCACTTTGGCAATCGCCACTTTCAGCTTGGAGGAAGGCATGGTGACCGCAACTTTGTTCGCGGCCTGACCGTTACGGATACGGGTCAGCATATCCGCGATGGGATCTTGCATGCTCATCTGTCTTTACTCCCGTGATTCAATATGGTGACAATTACCAACTAGCCTTTTTAAGGCCCGGGATTTCACCGCGCATAGCGGCTTCACGGACTTTAATACGGCTCAGACCAAATTTCCGCAGGAAACCGTGCGGACGCCCAGTTTGACGGCAGCGGTTACGCTGACGAGAAGGACTTGAATCACGTGGCAGTGTTTGCAGCTTGAGAACAGCGTCCCAGCGATCTTCATCAGATGCGTTTACATCAGAGATGATAGCTTTCAGTTCAACGCGTTTTGCGAAAAACTTCTCAGCTAATTTAGCACGCTTAACATCACGCGCTTTCATAGATTTCTTAGCCATGAGTACCCTGCCTTACTTGCGGAACGGGAAGTTGAACGCTGCTAACAGTGCGCGACCTTCGTCATCTGATTTCGCAGTTGTGGTGATAGTAATATCTAAACCACGCACACGATCCACTTTATCGTAATCGATTTCAGGGAAGATGATTTGTTCACGTACGCCCATGCTGTAGTTACCGCGACCATCAAATGACTTAGCGGACAAGCCACGGAAGTCACGAATACGTGGTACAGCAATAGAAATCAGTCGCTCAAGGAACTCCCACATGCGTTCGCCACGCAGGGTTACTTTACAGCCGATTGGATAGCCCTGACGGATTTTGAAGCCTGCAACAGATTTGCGTGCTTTGGTGATCAATGGTTTTTGACCAGAGATTGCTGCCAAGTCAGCTGCTGCATTGTCCAGCAGTTTTTTATCAGCAATCGCTTCACCAACACCCATATTCAGGGTGATCTTCTCGACCCGAGGGACTTGCATGACAGAATTGTAACCAAACTGAGCCATCAGTTTTTTAGTTACTTCGTCTTTATAGTAATCATGCAGTTTCGCCATCGTATACTCCAAAAATTACTTGATAGTTTCACTGTTAGATTTGAAGAAACGGACTTTTTTGCCGTCTTCGAATCTAAAGCCTACACGGTCAGCCTTACCAGTTGCCGCGTTAAAGATTGCAACGTTAGAAACGTGAATTGCCGCTTCTTTTTCAACGATGCCACCTGGTTGATTCAGAGCCGGAACTGGCTTCTGATGTTTTTTAACCAGATTGATACCTTCAACGATAACTTTACCAGAAGAAATAACCTGTTTTACTTTACCGCGCTTACCTTTATCTTTACCAGTCAGCACGATAACTTCGTCATCACGACGGATTTTCGCTGCCATAGTTCCGCTCCTTAGAGTACTTCAGGTGCCAGTGAGATAATTTTCATAAACTTCTCTGTACGAAGTTCACGAGTTACCGGCCCAAAAATACGCGTACCGACTACTTGCTCGCTGTTATTGTTTAGAATAACGCATGCATTACTATCGAAGCGAATGACAGAACCGTCCGGGCGACGTACACCCTTCTTGGTGCGCACCACTACCGCCTTCAGGACATCACCTTTTTTCACTTTACCGCGTGGAATTGCTTCTTTAACAGTAATTTTAATGATGTCGCCGACGCCTGCATAGCGACGGTGCGAGCCACCTAGAACCTTGATACACATTACGCGACGTGCACCGGAGTTGTCGGCCACGTTCAGCATAGTCTGTTCTTGGATCATTTTAGTGCTCCGCTAAATGTCAACTACTACTGAGCCACTTCATTATTGAAGAGACCGTTCAATATAACCCACAATACGAGGGCGCGGCATTATAACACCACATCTTCGTTATGGACAGAAAAAAATAAACGGCTCAGTAAAAAAGAGCCGTTTATTTATTAGAAAAGGCTATTCTATATTATAAAACAGCTTTTTCAACAACGCGAACTAAGGCCCAAGACTTAGTCTTAGACAGTGGACGAGTTTGGCGGATTTCTACCACGTCACCGATTCCACATTCATTGTTCTCGTCATGTACGTGCAATTTAGTCGTACGACGGATGAATTTACCATACAGAGGGTGCTTCACCATACGCTCGATAGCAACAACAATAGATTTCTCCATTTTATCGCTAACTACACGACCTTGCAGAGTACGGATTTTATCGCTCATTACGCACCTGCCTTCTCAGTCAGTAAAGTCTTCACACGTGCGATATCGCGACGCACTTGTTTCAACAGATGAGACTGTTGCAGCTGACCACTTGCCGCCTGCATACGTAAGTTGAATTGTTCACGTAACAGGTTCAAAAGTTCAGCGTTCAGCTCTTCAACGCTTTTTTCGCGCAGCTCTTGTGCTTTCATTACATCACCGTCTTAGTTACAAAGGTGGTTTTGATAGGCAGTTTCGCTGCTGCCAGAGAGAATGCTTCACGAGCCAGCTCTTCAGGCACACCGTCCATTTCATACAGGACTTTACCAGGCTGGATCAAGGCAACCCAATATTCTACGTTACCTTTACCTTTACCCATACGAACTTCGAGTGGCTTCTCAGTAATTGGCTTGTCTGGGAACACACGGATCCAGATTTTACCTTGACGCTTAACTGCACGGGTCATAGCACGACGTGCCGCTTCAATCTGACGAGCAGTCAGACGACCACGGCCCACAGCTTTAAGACCGAAAGTGCCGAAGCTAACATCCGTACCTTGTGCCAGACCACGGTTGCGGCCTTTGTGCACTTTACGGAATTTTGTACGCTTTGGTTGTAACATCAGCGACTCTCCTTACTTGCGGCCTTTACGCTGCTGCTTTTTAGGTTGAGCAGCTGGTTTTTCAGCTTGTTCAACAGCAGCCATACCACCCAGAATCTCACCTTTGAAGATCCATACCTTAACGCCGAGAACACCGTAAGTGGTGTGCGCTTCTGAAGTGTTGTAATCGATATCAGCACGTAGAGTGTGCAGTGGCACACGGCCTTCACGATACCACTCGGTACGAGCGATTTCAGCACCGCCTAAACGGCCGCTGACTTCAACTTTAATACCTTTAGCGCCCAGACGCATTGCGTTTTGTACAGCGCGTTTCATAGCACGACGGAACATAACACGACGTTCCAGCTGTGAAGCGATGCTGTCAGCAACCAATTTAGCGTCCAGTTCTGGTTTACGAACTTCGGCGATATTGATTTGCGCAGGAACACCAGCGATATCCGCTACTGTTTTACGCAGTTTTTCTACGTCTTCACCTTTCTTACCGATAACGATACCTGGGCGAGCAGTGTGAATAGTCACACGAATGCTTTTTGCAGGACGCTCGATAACGATGCGTGAAATTGACGCTTTTGCCAATTCTTTGTTCAAGTACTGGCGTACTTTATAATCGCTGTCTAGGTTGTCAGCGAATTCATTAGTATTCGCGTACCAAGTAGAGTTCCAAGGTTTGACAATACCCAGGCGAATACCATTAGGATGTACTTTCTGACCCATTGCTAGTCTCCAGAGTCTCAGCGATCGGACACAACCACAGTAATGTGGCTGGTGCGCTTAAGAATACGATCTGCACGGCCTTTCGCACGCGGCATGATGCGTTTCATGGTTGGACCTTCGTCAACGAAAATTTTCGCAACTTTCAGGTCATCAATGTCAGCGCCATCGTTTTGCTCTGCGTTAGCAATTGCAGATTCAAGTACTTTCTTCACTAAACCAGCAGCTTTCTTGTTGGTGTAGGTCAGAATTTCCAGAGCTTGCGACACTTTCTTACCGCGAATCAGGTCGGCAACTAAGCGAACCTTCTGGGCAGAAGAACGAGCGTGGCGATGCATAGCTAAAGTTTCCATCTCTTCCTCCTATCCTTAACGTTTCTTAGCTTTCTTATCAGCCGCATGGCCGCGATAAGTGCGAGTCGGTGCGAATTCACCCAGTTTATGACCAACCATTTCGTCGGTAACAAAAACTGGAACATGCTGACGACCATTATGGACAGCGATGGTCAATCCGATCATATTAGGAAAGATCGTTGAACGACGGGACCAAGTCTTAAGAGGCTTCTTGTCTCCGCTTTCCACCGCTTTCTCTACCTTCTTCAGCAAGTGCAGGTCAATAAAAGGACCTTTCTTGAGAGAACGTGGCATGGTTTATCCTCTAATTATTTTTTAGAACGATGACGTACGATGAATTGATCAGTACGCTTGTTGCTACGAGTTTTCTTACCTTTGGTTTGAACGCCCCAAGGTGTTACAGGGTGTTTACCAAAGTTACGACCCTCACCACCACCATGTGGGTGATCGACTGGGTTCATCGCCGTACCACGAACGGTAGGACGAATACCACGCCAGCGGCTAGCACCAGCTTTACCCAGAACACGTAACATGTGCTCAGCGTTACCAACTTCACCTAAAGTTGCACGGCAATCAGCCAGAACTTTACGCATTTCACCAGAACGCAGACGCAGAGTGACATAAGCACCATCACGTGCAACGATCTGAGCATAAGTACCTGCTGAACGCGCTAACTGACCACCTTTACCTGGTTTCAGTTCGATGTTGTGAACTGTAGAACCAACAGGGATGTTGCGCATTGGCAGTGCGTTACCAGTTTTGATTGCTGAATCAACGCCAGATTGGATCTGGTCACCAGCTTTCAAACCTTTAGGCGCAAGAATATAACGACGTTCACCGTCTTTATATAGAACCAGTGCAATGTTCGCAGAACGGTTTGGATCATATTCCAAACGCTCAACAACAGCAGGAACACCGTCTTTGTTGCGTTTAAAGTCAACCAGACGATAGTGTTGCTTATGGCCACCACCAATGTGACGAGTGGTGATACGGCCATTGTTGTTACGACCACCGGATTTGCTGTTTTTTTCTAACAGCGGAGCATAAGGTTTGCCCTTATGCAGCTCAGGGTTAACCACTTTAACTACGTGGCGACGGCCCGGAGACGTAGGTTTACATTTAACAATTGCCATTGTTCTTTACTCCTCCGACTTACTCTGCGCCGCCAATGAAGTCCAGATTCTGGCCTTCTTTCAGCGTAACGTAAGCTTTTTTCCAGTCGCTACGACGACCAAAACGCTGACCGTGGCGTTTAGTTTTGCCTTTAACCAGCAAAGTGTTAACACCTTCAACTTCGACTTCAAACAGTTTCTGCACAGCAGCTTTAATTTCTGCTTTAGTCGCGTCTTTCGCAACTTTGAGAACGATGGTATTGCTTTTTTCCATCGCTGTAGAAGCTTTTTCAGATACGTGCGGCGCGCGCAGTACTTTTAGCAGACGTTCTTCACGGATCATGCCAGCATCTCCTCAACTTGCTTCACAGCATCAGCAGTCATAACCACTTTGTCGAAGGCGATTAAGCTAACTGGGTCGATACCCGCTGCATCACGAACGTCAACCTTGTACAGGTTACGTGCTGCTAAGAACAGATTTTCATCTAATTCAGCAGTGATGATCAGTACATCTTCCAGAGCCATATCTTTCAGTTTCTGTGCCAGCAACTTAGTTTTAGGTGCTTCAACAGAGAACTTCTCGACAACGATCAGACGATCTTGACGTACCAGTTCAGACAGGATGCTTTTCAGAGCACCGCGGTACATCTTCTTATTAACTTTTTGACTGTGGTCCTGTGGTTTAGCAGCGAAGCTAACACCACCAGAGCGCCAAATTGGGCTCTTGATAGAACCAGAACGTGCGCGGCCTGTGCCTTTTTGACGCCATGGTTTTTTACCTGAACCAGAAACTTCAGCACGAGTTTTCTGAGCACGAGTACCTTGACGAGCACCAGCTGCATACGCAACAACTACTTGGTGAACAAGCGCTTCATTGAAATCACGCCCGAAGGTAGTTTCGGAAACAGTCAGCGCGCTTTGCGCGTCTTTCATTACCAATTCCATTCCTATCTCCTCGACGTTAAGCCTTGACAGCCGGTTTTACGATCAGGTCGCTACCAGTTGCACCTGGAACAGCACCTTTGACCAGCAGCAGGTTGCGCTCAGCGTCAACACGTACTACATCTAGGCTTTGAACGGTTACACGCTCATTACCCAGTTGGCCTGCCATTTTCTTGCCTTTGAACACTTTGCCCGGAGTCTGGTTCTGACCGATAGAACCCGGAACACGGTGAGACAAGGAGTTACCATGGGTAGCATCTTGGGTACGGAAATTCCAACGCTTAACTGTACCAGCGAAGCCTTTACCTTTAGATGTACCAGTAACGTCGACTTTTTTAACGTCAGCGAAAATTTCAACGCTAATGCTTTGACCTACGTTAAATTCAGCACCTTCTTCAGTACGGAATTCACGTAGAATACGGCCAGCTTCGACGCCAGCTTTAGCGAAATGACCTGCCTCAGGCTTAGATACACGGTTCGCTTTTTTGCTACCAGTAGTCACCTGAATTGCATTATAACCGTCAGTTTCTGCTGTTTTAACTTGAGTAACGCGGTTATTTTCGATTTCGATAACTGTTACAGGGATAGAAACACCATCTTCAGTGAAGATACGCGTCATACCCACTTTTTTACCGACTAAACCAATCATTGTTTCAACCTCTCAATCGTTCGACGACCTGATTAACCCAGGCTGATCTGCACGTCTACGCCGGCAGCCAGGTCCAGACGCATCAGAGCATCAACGGTCTTCTCGGTTGGCTCAACGATGTCAACCAGACGTTTGTGAGTGCGAATTTCGTACTGATCACGCGCATCTTTGTTAACGTGCGGAGAAATCAGAACGGTAAAACGCTCTTTACGTGTCGGCAGCGGGATAGGACCACGAACTTGCGCACCAGTGCGCTTAGCAGTCTCTACGATTTCCGCAGTTGATTGATCAATTAAACGATGATCAAAGGCTTTCAGGCGGATACGGATTCTTTGGTTCTGCATGAGACCAGAGCTCCAACTATTTTATAAACGTAAATAATTACTCCTCGCACCCATTTCGATTGATGGGGGAGTGTAATCGTTCTTTGATGTAACCCCCAAATCGGGAGTATTGTCTAAATGAGTTACAAATCGTGAACTCAATACTGACCTTTAAGACCTAAAAAACTAGGGATTACTAATCAGTAAGCCCGCGCATTATACGCAACTGAATCTTAAACGCAAGTAATCGGAGAAAATATGTGCGAATTTTTCTGCTTTTTTACTTATAGCTAGCACTTTTCAATAAAAAACGCCTCACTATTACTTTTTTGTAGTGAGGCGTGATATTACAGCACATAAATAAATCGAAAAGGCATTACTCCTCTTCAATAATTTGCGCCTGTGTATAATTTTGAATACCCATACGTTTGATTAAATCTAACTGCGTTTCTATCCAATCAATATGGTTTTCTTCATCAGCTAAAATTTCAATCATCAGATCACGACTAACGTAATCATGAATTGAGTCTGCGTAACTAATCGCTTCTTTTAGATTTTTAGCTCCATCAAGCTCCAGCTTAAGGTCTGAAGCTAACATCTCCTCAACATCTTCACCAATGTTAAGTTTACCGAGGTCTTGCAGGTTAGGTATCCCCTCAAGGAATAAGATACGTTCGATATACTTATCTGCGTGTTTCATTTCATCAATCGATTCATGGTATTCCACCTCATTAAGACGTGTTAAACCCCAATTTTTAAACATACGTGCATGCAAAAAGTATTGATTGATTGCTACTAACTCATTGCCCAATAACTTATTCAGATGGGCTATCATTTTTTTATCGCCTTTCATTTTTTATACTCCATTGCTTCCAGTCTTTAAAGTGTAGTACTGAAATGCTAACAATGAGTAATTTTCTATAGAGAATTTGAGATGAAAGTTACTTATTAATGAATGAGTTAAATGATTATTATTTCGATTAAGCGACTTCAGCAATACAGATATGCTCGGCAAGTGCTAACTCATCATTTAAGATTTCACGAGTTTGCCTGATGCACTTACCGCATTCACGACCGACAGGGAGGATTTGACGTAGCCCTTTTAATGACGTCACATGATATTGGCGCACCGCACTTCTAATTTGTTTATCCGTTACGGCTTCACAGAGACATACATACATAGCAACTACCTGCATAAATTACACACAGGTAGTTTAAATAAAAATGATTACCATTTCAATTATCGTTACGATCAATTTACATAAAACGTTTCATTAAGCAGTAAAACCTCCATCCACTAAATAGGCAGCTCCTGTCACAAATGACGCTGCATCACTAGCTAAAAAGGCAACAACATTAGCAACCTCTTCAGGTGTGCCTATCCTTTTCATCGGATGCATCTCTGCTAACTTTTGTTTATCTAAATCGCGCCCATCCAATAATGGAGTATCGATATAACCAGGGCAAACTGCATTAATTCGAATATTATGCATTGCATAACTTATTGCCAATGTTTGCGTTAACAGTTTGATCCCACCTTTTGAAGCGCAATATGCTGGAAATTGATGTTGCCCCACAAACGAACATATAGAGCCACAGTTAACAATTGCTCCTTCTTTTTGGTTTTTTAACCAATAATCGATAACAGCTCGATTAATCAAAAATAATCCATTGAGATTAACATCAATGACATGCTGCCATTTTTCATAAGCGAGTTTGTGGGCAACGTCATCGGCAAGTATTCCTGCATTAGCAAATAAAAAATCAATCGAACCGTATTCCTTTACTGTATGCGCCACTAACCGATCATTCTCTTTTTCATTGGCTGCATCCATCTGAAAAAATTGTATTGCGCCCTCTTTGTTCTTCAAGCGATTGAGTGCCTTCTGACCACGGTCAGCATGACTTCCCGTAATGATAACTGACGCACCTAATGATAAAAATTTTTCTGCCGCCGCTAGGCCAATACCGCTACTCCCTCCCGTAATAATGCCAACCTTACCTGCGAACGAAATCATGCCTCATCTCCTCATCTTCATTATGATGATTAAATAATAGACAATTCGTTTGAGTTTATTGGTAATACTGATGTTGAATCTTGATTTTGTGACCGAATTAACGCATTGAAATTTAATAAATAAATAGAAATATCACAAGGATTGATAATGTCTTGAGAGACAATTCTTCGCGGTAAATAGATAGGAGATGAGGGAGATAAGAAATACAAAAGGGCACCCTATGGATGCCCCTTTTCATT
>NZ_JAMPQI010000039.1:0-24951 GCF_028482365.1 Providencia sp. PROV122
TCTCCATTAGCCGAAACAGCAGGGGCCTCGGTTGGCGTGACGCTGTCACCGTTATTTTCTTGAGATGCTTTTCTTGCTTTAGCTCTTGCAAGTGCAGCAGCCACAGCAGCTTTACGAGGATCACTAGAAGTTTCATTAACCGCCGAGGCTGCAGCTTGTTTTTCTGCTTGTTTGGCTCTCGCTTGTTCTTTACGTGCGGCTCTTGCGGCAATAACAGCACTGTTATCCGGCGCCGCACCCGCTATCACATGAATATCTGAAGTTGCTGTTGCTTGTTTAGCTTTTACACGAGCGAGCGCAGCAGCAACAGCATCTTTGTCTGATGCTTCCACTTGTACAGCGGCTTTTTTATGACGCTCTGCACGGGCTAATTTTTCGCGTTCCATACGCTGCTGCTTCGCTTCAAATCGTAGTTTTGCTTCTGCGGCACGGCGCTCTTCTTGTTTGATTTCGCGAATTTCTGCTTTTTCTTGTCGATAATATTGCACTAACGGAATATTACTTGGACAAACATAGGCACAAGCACCGCACTCGATACAATCAAATAGGTTATGTTTTTGTGCTTTTTCGTGCTCTTTGCCTTTACTGAACCAATATAATTGTTGAGGCAGTAGGGCCGCAGGGCATGCTTCAACGCATAAACCACAGCGGATACAAGCTTCTTCAATCGGTTTTTGCCCAACTTCTTCAACACTAGGAACTAACAAGCAGTTGCATATTTTAACTACAGGTACCTTGAGATCTGGCAAAGTAAAGCCCATTAGTGGCCCCCCCATAATCACCATTTGCTCAGATGCAGGGGTAAAACCCGTTTGTTGTAATAGATGATGAACAGGAGTACCTAAGCGAGTCCAAAAGTTTCCAGGGGAGGTAATAGATTCACCTGTAACGGTGACAACACGTTCAATCAAAGGTTGCCCATCAATGACGGCACGTTTTATGGCAACAACCGTACCGACGTTTTGCATCAATACGCCAATCTGTGAGGAGCGGGCACCAGAAGGAACCTCTTTACCCGTCAGGATCTTAGTAAGCTGCTTAGCGCCACCAGAAGGATATTTGGTGGGGATCACCCGCACAAAAATCTGCTTATCATGGGCAGTAATGGCTTTCTTCAGTGCAGCAATGGCTTCAGGTTTATTATCTTCAATGCCAATAAGTATTTGATCAGGATTGAGTAAATGTTGCAAGACACGACAACCCTCGATGACCTCATCGGCATGCTCTTGCATTAAGCGATCATCTGCTGTGATATAAGGTTCACATTCGGCTGCATTAACGATCAATGTCTTGATAGCATCTTTCCCTCCCGCTAATTTAGACGCGGTAGGGAAACCTGCACCACCAAGCCCAGCGATGCCTGCTTGCTCAATTTTTTGTAATAATTGTTGAGGAGTGAGCTGTAAATAGTCAGGCTCAGGGAATAACTCACACCAAGAATCTAACCCATCGGCTTTGAGGCAAACTGATAGCTCTTTTAAGCCAGAAGGGTGTGCCGTGACCATCGGTTTTATTGCGGTGATAGTGCCTGAAGTTGAGGCATGAACAGGCACTGTACGACCGACACCACGGGTTAAAGGTTGCCCCTTGAGCACATGTTCACCCACTTTGACGATCAATTCCCCTTCAGGGCCTAAATGCTGCTGTAACGGGATAATCAGTTCATCGGGAATTGATGCCACACGCATTGGCGTTTGGCTTGACTGTAATTTCATTTCTGGCGGGTGTATCCCACCAGAGAAATCCCAGATATTGTCTTTTTTTGACCAATTAAACAACTTAAACATGCGCATCTCCTTTTACCGTGGTGAAAGGAGATTTCGGTTGTTGTTCATCAGGTGATACAGGAATATTTTTGACAGGAATACTGTTTAAATCCCATTTCCAGTTTGCAGTGGTCGTTTTCACAGGAACAAGTTCGATACAATCAGTCGGGCAAGGGGCTACGCACAGATCACAACCTGTGCAGAGATCTTCAATTACGGTATGCATAGCGCGCGTTGCGCCAACAATGGCATCAACAGGACATGCTTGAATACATTTGGTGCAGCCGATACAGTTTTCTTCATCAATAATAGCGACTTTTCGAACAGGATTCTGTGCGCTTTCATCACCATCAATTGGCTGAGGGTCTACGTTAAGAAGTTCAGCTATTTTCAACATGACTTGCTCGCCACCCGGCGCGCACTTGTTGATCATCTCTCCGTTATTGGCTACAGCTTCTGCGTAGGGGCGACACCCCGGATAGCTGCATTGACCACATTGACTTTGGGGCAAAATGGCATCAATTTTTTCAACAATGGGGTCTTCTTCAACTTTAAAGCGTAATGAGGCATAGCCAAGGATCAAACCAAAGATCAGCCCAAAAACGGCTAAAATGCCAATAGCAATCCATAACGATATCATTAGAACTTCACCAAACCACTAAAACCCATAAATGCTAAAGACATTAGTCCAGCAGTGATAAGGCCGATAGATGAGCCACGAAAAGGTGCAGGAACATCAGCGACCGCCAACCGTTCGCGAATAGCGGCAAACAGCACCATTACCAATGAGAAACCAACGGCGGCTGCAAAACCATAAACAGCAGACTGTAAGAAACCATGCGATTGATTGATATTTAATAAAGCAACCCCTAAAACTGCACAGTTAGTCGTAATAAGTGGGAGAAAGATCCCTAACAGGCGATAGAGCGTTGGACTGGTTTTTCTAACAACCATTTCAGTGAATTGCACAACCACGGCAATCACTAAGATAAAACTTAGGGTGCGCAGATAGAGCAGGTCGAGGGGCACTAAAATTAACGTATCCATCAACCAAGAGCTGATTGCGGCGAGTGTCATAACAAAAGTGGTAGCAAAGCCCATTCCGATGGCTGTTTCGAGTTTTTTTGATACACCCATAAAAGGGCACAGACCAAGGAATTTTACCAGTACAAAGTTATTAACCAGTACGGTTCCAATGAATAGCAAAAGATAATCAGTCATTTTATTGCCTGAAAACAAAATTAAAAGAACAAAAACTGACGAGCGTCAGTTAAACAGGCTGTATGATAACAAGCTATTTTTGTGATGCTTATCGATCTTGTGTGAAAGTCATCTTCACACGAGCAGAATTTTTGATGTAAGGAACAAAAATAGCAGCACCGATAAGTGGCCAGGCGAGTGTTTTTAGCGCCGTTAGGGAATCAATATTTGCAAAATAAAAGGTTTTTAGTCCAAGCAATAACAGGACTAACATCCAAATAATAAAACGGCGAGGAAAATGCCGAGAACGCATAAACATAAGTTTTAAGATATGAATAGTGAATACCATCATAACGATAGTGATCAGAAAAGATAAATACCAGTCGAATGGGATATAGTGAGTCCAATCATCAATTGTAGTGATAATTCGATATAACGTAATAAAATACATGACCACCATAGAGCATACAGCAAAACACGTTAATAAGATGAAAGCTGCGGGGGCAAGGAGCCAACCAGTAATACGATGGTGGTCATAAACAGGCGTCATATCAATTTAATCCATATTATAAGCTAAATCATACACTAAGCAGCAGTATCAAGAACTGTCTTTGCTTACACTCGCGACTAGTGAACGCATCTCTTTTATCACGTTGCTGAATCATGAATGACTTTTTAAGTAGCATCAATTCGAGGCTATCCTACCATAGTTTTATTTGCTAATTAATTCGTTATGGTGATACTTTTTATGGATTCAGTGAAAATTAATAAAATGAGGTCATTATGTCCGCACCAATAAAAGTCGGTATTGTAGGTTATGGTTATGCAAGTAAAACATTTCATGCCCCTTTTATCGCTACATTGCCAGGGTATGAATTGACAGCTATCTCCAGTAGCAATTCAGATAAGGTAACCGCTGATTGGCCTGATGTTGAAGTCGTCTCTTCACCTGAGCAACTGTTTGCAAATCCTGAAATTGAATTAGTCATTATCCCGACCCCCAATGACACTCATTATCCACTGGCAAGCCAAGCGTTAGCGGCAGGCAAGCATGTCGTTGTCGATAAGCCTTTTACTGTCACTGTAGAAGAGGCTCAATCACTACAACAGCAGGCACAACAAGCAGGAAAGCTTTTATCGGTTTATCATAATCGCCGTTGGGATGCAGGCTATTTAACACTGAAGAAACTGTTTGCTGATGGTTGCCTAGGCGACATTAAATATTATGAGTCACATTTTGACCGTTATCGCCCAGTCACACGACAAAGATGGCGAGAGGCAGCAGTCGCAGGCGGCGGAATTTGGTATGATCTTGGTCCTCATTTATTAGATCAAGCGTTACAATTTTTCGGAAAACCAGCAAGTATTACCGCAGATTTAGGGATGATCCGCCCAGGCGCTGAAGCCGTTGATTATTTCCATGTTCTTCTTCACTATCCAGATAAAAAAGTCGTTCTTCACGCAACAACAGTAGCTGCCGCTGAATCGCCTCTTTATGTTATTCATGGCATGAAGGGAAGTTATGTCAAATATGGTCTTGATTCACAAGAAGAAAATTTAAAAAATGGTCTGTTACCGACTCATGAAAATTGGGGAATAGATCAACGTAATGGCGTTGTGACGCTGTCACAAGGTGATGCGCTTATTTCCCAAGAATGGCAAAATGAAAAAGGAAATTATGGTGGTTACTATCTTGCCATTCATGAGGCAATCCGTCATGGTGCCGCAAATCCAGTACAGCCACAAGAAGCCATTGAAATTATGAAATTAATTGAGGCTGGTATACTTTCAGATAAACAAAAACGCACCGTTACTCTTGATTGTTAATGTTTAAATAGATGAGCCAGCATTTTTAGCTGGCTTTTTGTTAGGTAATAACATGAATTTGTTAGCAAAATTAAAAATTGACCCTTTTTTATTGATTATGATTGGCGTTGTTGTGATTGCAAGCCTATTTCCTTGTGAAGGGGAAATCAAAGTTGGCTTTCAGTATCTAACAACGGCAGCTATTGCGCTTTTGTTCTTTATGCATGGTGCAAAGCTTTCTCGTGAATCAATCATGGCAGGTATTGGGCACTGGCGACTACACTTATTAGTATTTTCAAGCACATTTATTCTGTTTCCTATTATTGGATTAGCTTTGCATTTTATGGTGCCGTCATGGATGTCACCGACGGTATACATGGGGTTTCTTTATCTTTGTGCATTGCCAGCAACGGTACAATCGGCCATTGCCTTTACCTCTGTTGCCGGAGGAAATGTGGCCGCAGCGATTTGCAGTGCGTCAGCATCCAGTATTCTCGGCGTCTTTTTATCGCCGATATTGGTGGGGTTACTAATGGATGAAGATGGCAGCCAAGCAATGGATACGTTGAATGCAATTGGCTCTATTTTATTGCAATTAATGCTGCCATTTGTAGTAGGGCACCTGTCTCGTCCACTATTAGCGAATTGGATTAACCGTAATAGTAAATTAATTAATATCACTGACCGTTCTTCTATATTATTAGTCGTATATGTCGCTTTCAGTGAAGCGGTTGTTGAAGGAATTTGGCAGCGTATTGATGGATACTCTCTATTTATGATTGCTGTGATCAGCTGCCTTATTTTATTTGTCGTTATGATCCTAAATACACTTGCGGCACGCTTATTTAAATTCAGTAAAGAAGATGAAATCACAATCGTATTCTGTGGTTCAAAAAAGAGCTTAGCGAACGGCGTTCCTATGGCAAATGTGCTATTTCCAGCCTCCGTTGTAGGGATAATCTTATTGCCACTAATGATATTTCATCAAATCCAATTAATGGTATGCGCGGTTTTAGCCCAGCGTTACGCAAAACGTTTAACTAAATAATTAATAGTAAAGTCGGGGGGATAATAACCCGACTTACTCAATCCATAGTCACCATTTAGTTACAACATACTATGGTGTTATCAATAATAGGCAAACTTAACCTTCAGAGAAAAAAGCTAAACAGGGCAGAAAAGGGGATTAACTGCCCAAAACGTGAATGATTTTAGCTTTATAGCAGGTTAGCGAAGGGCTGCTTTTTGTTTGAGTTGCTGTTTTTCATTTTCGCTGAGAAAGGCGATACTTAACCCATTGATTTGAGCCTGCTCTATTTCAGATGGTGTCAACCCAGCTTTAGGGGCGGCAACTTCATATTCATAAGCTAATTCAATGCCTTCTACGGCAGGGTCATCAGTATTAATCGACGCTAACACACCATGGTTTAAAAACATTTTCAATGGATGTTTCGCTAATGACGGTACAGTGCTGGTCTGGATATTCGAGGTTAAGCAGCTTTCAATACCAATTTTATGTTTTGCTAAGTATTCGATCAGCTTAGGGTCTTCACAAGCTTTAACACCATGGCCAATTCGTTGTGCCCCTAATTCTTTAATTGCATGCCAAATACTTTCTGCACCCGCGGCTTCCCCTGCATGAACAGTTATTTGTAAACCGGCATCGCGCGCTTGGGTAAAGTGAGAGTGGAAAAGGGAGCCTGGAAAGCCAAGCTCATCTCCAGCCAAATCCAATGCGCAAAGTTTGTCGCGGTGAGCGAGTAGGCCTGCTAACTCTTTTGCACAAGCGTCTTGACCAAAGGTTCGACTAAGGATCCCTATTAAATTAATTTTAATATCATACTGTTTGCAACCAGCCGTAATACCATCAATGACAGCTTCAACAACACCTTCAATAGGGAGGCGATGGTTCATTGCCATGTAATAAGGAGAAAAACGCAATTCTGCATAGTCAATACCCGCCTTATAAGCATCTTCGACGTTTTCTTGAGCAACACGTTTACAGGCATCGAGATCGGCTAATACAGCAACTCCCCAATCTAGTTTTTGCAGAAAACCGACTAAGTCAGCCTCTTGTGTCATTACTTGCACATGAGGACGTAAAGCTTCAATCTCATTAGCAGGTAGCGTAATACCGTGTTGTTGGGCAAGGGAAAGGATTGTTTCGGGGCGGATATTACCATCTAGATGGCGATGTATGTCTGTAAGTGGCAGTTGTCTGTTTATCACTGAATTGAGTCCCTTTATGTGTATGGATTAGCCAATATATCCTAGTATAGATGTGAAAACGCCAGTCAAAAAATATTGACTGGCGTTTAAGATTAATATTAATGCAGATTAGTTAGCTGGTTGTGCTACTTCAGCACCGTCAGCCGGCGCATCTTCGGTTTGTGGTACAACTAACTCTTCTTCTTCATATTCCATAGAGCTTTCTGGGCCTGCCATCAACTTCATCTTAGTTAAGAAGTCTGCAAGGGTATAGCTATCCGCGTTAAACGTAATATCATTACCTGCATATTTGATAGTCATGGTCAGATCGTTACCTTTCTCTATCATCCATGGTGATTTTTTCTGTTTCGCTTTTTCTGCACGCTCTTCGTCAGTCATGAACATTTCTTCAAACGGTGAGCTGAACATATCTGAAGTTAGGAGCATTTGTGCTTGTTCAAACTCATTTGTTGCTTGCTCAACATACATTTTCTTAGTTTCTGCATCAACAACTTGACCTTGGTCTAAAATAGCGATTTGAGACATTAACTCAATAGCCATTGGTTTGTTCAGCGTGAGGTTAAAGTCAAATGACTTAAATAAGCTCTTAACTGCTTCATCAACTTTGTTTGTCATTGCTAATTCAGTAAGCTCTTTTTGGTCCCACTTATTAAAGGTCATACTTAAGTCTGCCGTTGTTTGACCTGCAGAGTTTTTCCAGTAAAGAGGGCTGATAGAGAAGGTCGGTTGTTTTTTCAGCATTTCAGGCAATGTTTCCGTTATCATCTTCATTGCGATTTTTTCACCTGCTGCCGTTGGATTGCCTGACGCAATTCCTTCTGCTAATGCACTATTATATTGCTTAACAAATTCACCCAACGCTTTTGCATCTAGCTTATCAATCGAAATAACTACCTTACCGGAGCCTAAGTTTTGATCTAATGCGACTAAATCATCAATGCTGTAAGTGAAGCTACCTTTAATATTTTCTTTTTCCAGTGCAGAGTCTGAAGTCATCACTAAGTTTTTGAAAGAAAATTTAACCTCAGGGATATTAACATTTGCATTTTCTATAACAAAATCTTGTTTACCGATATAGAAATCATGTTCGGACTTAGTCAGGTTAGAAGTTAGTTTTAGCCCTTTTAACATCATTTCTTCTGATTTATCTGTATTCTGAATCAATAAGTTGTCAGTATTCAGTGTGGCTTCAATCTCGTTAAAGTCAGAAGAGGCATTAAATAATAGTTTTAATCCATTAAAGGAAATGTTTGACTTTTCTTTGGTAAATTCAACGGGTAACAAATCTAGATTTGCATCAACACTTTGGCCATAACCAACAACAGCAGTACCTGAAATAAATGGTTTACCTTTTGTTATTTCGAATAGCTCTTTGGTTGATTCATTATTTGCTAATTCAATATGTGCCGCGCCCAGTTTAGGCATTAAATTGAATTTAGAGAGTTGTGATAGAGGGAAAGGGCCGTGCTCAATATCAGTATTAAATACAAGACTTTCCTCTGGGCCAGTAGAATATACGGATGAGATAACGATATTAGCTTGCGAGGAGAATAGACCACGTTTAAAGTTTTCCACTTTGAACTGTAAACCTGAACTTGGAGCATTTACCTTAATAAATGAGTTGGTATCCTCAATCATATAATTTAATTCAGACTCAACTTTAGAGCCTGTGTACCATGATGCACCACACCATACAGCACCAATAGCAACTATTACACCAACTGCAACTAATGACTTTTTCATTATGAACATCCATCCTTTCAGCGCGTTGTCTTAACGCGCTATAAAAATTGTACAAGTTTTATCTAACCGTCTTTTGCGTGCAATCAAGACGAACAAAACACAAAAATACATTAAAGGTTATAGACACGAGCGAGCTTACCCACGCCTGTGGCGTAAACTTCTTTTTCAAAGGCCGCCAGAAAAACAGATTCTCCTGAACAGATTTTTAATTCATCATCGCCTGACTTCAAAACTAACTCGCCATCTATGCAGAAAAAGATAGAAGCCGTTTCATTAGTTATGTTTATCTCTGTGTCATCAATAGAATATATATTAAATGCAAAATCTTCTACTGGTATATGATATTTACAGATATTTCCTGTTTTTTCTGGTTCACTAAGTAAACTTTGGCTTGTTTTGGGGATAAAATCTACATTTGCTATCAATTCTGGAACATCAATATGCTTATTGGTCAGTCCAGCTCGTAGGACATTATCGGAATTAGCCATGATTTCTAGCCCAACGCCTTCAATATAAGCATGTGGCGTCCTTGCATATAAGAACATTGCCTCGCCAGGCTGCAACTCAACAACATTAAGCAACAGTGGGACAAATAAACCTGTATCTTCAGGATAGAGGCTAACCATTTGTTTTATGGTGTTCCATGGTTCGCCTTGGCGACTGTTTAATGCGGCTTTCAATACACCTAGTGCTAACTCTTTTTGTTCACCTGTGAGACTCAGAATTTGTGCAAATAATTTCGCTAATTTTTCTTCAGTTGGTAATTGAACAAAGAATTGAATTTCAGGGTGAGCCGCAGAGACAAAATCAAGCAGTTCAGCAATTTCATTGAGTGGGCGAAATGCGTTCATTGCTTTAAAAGGTGTTAAAGCATAAATTAGCTCAGGTTTATGATTATCATCTTTATAGTTGCGGATTGGCGAATCTAAAGGGATCCCCGCAGCATTCTCTTTTGCAAAACCAACTTCAGCATAAACCTTATTAGGATGGACTTGTACCGAAAGAGGAGTTGCGGCACATAACACTTTAAATAAAAAAGGTAAGCGGGAGGAAAAAGTGTCTGCTACTTTTTTACCTAGAATTTCTTCTGGGTTACTCGCAATATAATCAATCAGTGGGAGCGTTTGGCCTGTTTTGGTATTCACGACCCAAGAGCTCGCTTTTGGGTGTGCTCCCATCCATAACTCAGCCATGGGTAGATGTTCTGGGTTAGGGATAGCGTACAACTGTGTGAGTGCAGTGGTACTCCCCCAGTCGTAATTTTGAATCTTATTAATCATTTTTAGCATAGCCAAAACTCTCTTTTTCTAAAAATCAACTTATTTCCTTTTTACTACAATACAATAAACACGGTTAAGTCGCATTATTGAAATTAAATATGTGGCATTATAGGGGGGTGTTATCGGCTTACCTGCAAGCTGATGATTCCAAAACCGATTATTCTGTGTATGTACTTAAGGAGATAGTAATGGCAGCCACTCGCATTGAAAAAGACTCAATGGGACCAATTGAAGTACCTGCTGACCAGTTGTGGGGCGCGCAAACTCAGCGTTCTTTAGAACATTTCCGTATATCTGTAGAAAAAATGCCTGTTGCGTTGATCCATGCATTAGCAGTGACTAAAAAAGCTGCTGCAAGCGTGAATATGGATTTAGGCTTACTGCCTAAAGATCGCGGTGATGCGATTATCGCTGCGGCTGACGAAGTATTAGCTGGCAAGCATCCTACTGAATTCCCTCTTGCTATCTGGCAAACGGGGTCTGGTACTCAAAGTAATATGAACATGAACGAAGTACTGGCGAACCGTGGTAGCGAGATCTTAGGTGGACAAAGAGGTAATGAGCGTCTTATTCACCCTAACGATGATGTTAACAAGAGCCAAAGTTCAAACGATGTATTCCCAACTGCAATGCACGTTGCGGCCGTTGTTGCTATTCGCGAGCACTTGCTACCTGAATTAAAAGCGTTACACAAAGTATTAGATGCTAAAGCAAAAGAATTTAAAGACATCGTAAAAATTGGTCGTACCCACCTACAAGATGCAACGCCATTGACTTTAGGCCAAGAAATTTCTGGCTGGGTAGCGATGTTAGCGCATAGCGAAAAACACATTGAAAACTCTGTACCACACGTATGTGAGTTAGCGCTGGGAGGTACGGCTGTTGGTACCGGTCTAAATACTCACCCTGAGTATGCGGTTCGTGTTGCTAAAAAAATTGCGGAACTGACTGGCCAACCATTTGTTACTGCACCTAACAAATTTGAAGCACTCGCAACATGTGATGCTTTAGTTCACGCTCATGGTGCACTAAAAGGCTTAGCGGCGTCCCTGATGAAAATTGCTAACGACGTTCGTTGGTTGGCGTCAGGTCCTCGTTGTGGTATTGGCGAAATCGCAATCCCTGAAAACGAGCCAGGTAGCTCAATCATGCCAGGTAAAGTTAACCCTACACAGTGTGAAGCTTTAACGATGCTATGTGCACAAGTGATGGGTAATGACGTTGCTATCAATATCGGTGGTGCTTCAGGTAACTTTGAACTGAACGTGTTCCGCCCAATGGTGATTGATAACTTCCTGCAATCTATCCGCCTACTGGCTGACGGTATGCGTAGTTTCAACGAACACTGTGCGATTGGTATTGAACCAAACCGTGAAAGAATTGAGAAGCTACTTCATGAGTCATTGATGCTGGTTACTGCTCTTAATACACATATTGGTTACGATAAAGCCGCTGAAATTGCTAAGAAAGCACATAAAGAAGGCTTAACGTTGAAAGAGTCAGCATTAAAACTAAATTATCTGACTGCTGAGCAGTTCGATGAGTGGGTTCGCCCAGAAGATATGGTTGGCAGCATGAAAAGCTAATCAGCTAATTTATTAACTGAATATTTAAACACCTGCTCATCAATGGCAGGTGTTTTTTTATATTTCCATATATAAATTTAAGCGGGGTATCAGTAGCTCAACAGGCTTAGACCTTGGTCGATTACGGATCGCAATGTTATCAACATGGTAATCGGGTAGGTTACCTATCACAATATCAGTCAGTGATTTTTCAACCGCAAAAATGAGCAAAGGGTTGGCACAAGCGAACTGAGTTTGTTTTTGTTGGGCGCTATCCCAAACACGAGCAATAGGTTGCACTTTAACGGGGCGTTGTGTTTTAAGTACTACGTCATTATTTAATTGGCTGATCAATAGAATTTCTTGCTCTAATTGTTTCAACCACTCTTCCTTTGCAACTCCCAATGGTTGGCGCCCACTTTCCAATGAGCCTTGCAGCTTGCTCAACACCTGTTCTTTTGTCATTTTATTTATGACTTTTTTATTTGCCCAACCAAACCTTATGGTATCGATATCAGTAAGGTAGGTTAGAGTTCGATAGGTATTTAATGTCAGTAAACCATGCAGTGTATCATGAATAAATTCAAAGCGTTGCGATTCATCAACCCCTGATTTTTGAGTGACTATTTGTTTTATCTGTATTTTTAATTCATTGATCTCATCTAGCAAGACCCGAAAAGTTTGATAAGTAGAATAGGGGATATCAATACAGATCGCGCCAGGTAACCTAACGGCTGATTTATTACTGGTGAGTTCTGATTTATCATGAATAAATAATAGGTTATAATGTTCGATAGCATGTTGGATGGCGAGTTTACCTGTTATTTTTTCAACATCGATTTGTTTAATCTCATTATTTTCTTCTCCTTTCATGACATCCGGAAGACGAAAAACGGTCGCAGAGATAGAAGGTTGCTCAGCAATCAATTGGCTAAGTTCCGTTATTTTACTTTCTAACCGGTTAAAGCCTTCAATAAGGTCATATTTGGCATTATTCATTATGCAACATCCCTAATTAGTTACAACATACTGTACCTGAATTAATCATAACAAACATCAAGCATTGTGCAAATAAATAAGTTAACTAGGAAGAAAAGGGAGAGGCGACATCCCCCTTTAT
Source organism: Providencia sp. PROV122 (assembly GCF_028482365.1). Lineage (NCBI taxonomy): Bacteria > Pseudomonadati > Pseudomonadota > Gammaproteobacteria > Enterobacterales > Morganellaceae > Providencia > Providencia sp. PROV122. The sequence goes on from NZ_JAMPQI010000039.1 coordinate 12,710, forward strand.
TGCATATGTTTTATTTGATATCGAGATCAATCACCTGATAAAAAGCATTCTCAGTGTCAGCGATACTCCATACAGCAAGTACTATTTGGTATCCACGATTTTCTTTTGGCAATACGCATTGGTGCTCAACAATGGTTTCTGGTCGTGAAGGGGTAGCATATTGACAAAAGGGTATTAAGATTAATTGTTCACGCGTTATTGGTAAGTTGGGGTTCCAGTCAGGCTTAGTAATAAAGTATTGCCAATTAGCTGTCGCATGCCTTGCTGTTAAATACCATTTAAAGGTTTGCTGAGGCTCTGTGATAATATTTTTTACCCATCGAGCTGACGTCTGTTCATCCAAAGCAGCAAAACGGGGAATACCTGCACTTGCAATCTGTCCATCTTGTGGCCCTGAAAGGGGAAAACCTTTAGGACCTTCTAGCGATTGCGGCTCGTATTGTATTGCACCACAATTGCTATTTAGATTTTTTTTACACAAAAAGGCTCGGCTTTTAGGCTCTTCTACATAACCATGTCCCAATGCGATAGCAGAAAAGCAGAATAAGAAGGGAAGTAATAAAAGTCGTTTTTTCATTTGTTGTCCTCATAATTGTTGAGGACAACATTTTCACTTAAACAAAAGTGCAAAATAAATTCCATCATTTGGTAAGTATTACCAAACCCTAACAGCTAACTTTCAACTTGTAAGCGATTAACATACCAATAATGAGTAATCCTGCAATAAACCAAGCTACACCAGACCAACCAAACTGAAACCAAAAGATCCCGCCTACAGTCCCTGCTATACTTGAGCCTGCATAATAACTGAATAGGTAAAGTGAAGATGCTTGACCTCTTGCTCGTTTAGCACGATGACCAACCCAACTACTCGCGACCGAGTGGGCAGCAAAGAAGCCCGTTGTTAGCACCGTCATGCCAAACAGAATGATCCAAAAACTAGAAAAGAGTGTTAACAATATACCCGCTAACATTAAAACTAAAGCAGCGATTAAAACTTTACCTAACCCAAACTTGTTAGTTAAGCTTCCCGATTTAGATGCGCTATAAGTTCCTGTTAAATAAATTATTGATAGCATGCCTACTGTTGCCTGACTGAAATGATAGGGGGCTTCCAGTAAACGATAACCAATATAGTTATACATAGTGACAAACCCGCCCATCAAAACAAAGCCTTCAATAAACAGCCATGGTAGACCTTTGTCTCGAAAATGAAGACGCAGATTGACCCATAAACTTTTTGGTTTTAAAGAGCTTGCTCGAAAATGTTGCGATGGTGGTAATAGACGCCAAAAGCTGATCGCGGCAATTAAAGCGAGTGCCCCTAATAGTATTACAGCAACGCGCCATGAATAGAAATCAGCAATCACCCCTGTAACAAGACGGCCACTCATTCCACCGATAGAGTTACCACTAATATAGAGGCCCATTGATAATGCGACATAACTCGGGTGAATTTCTTCACTGAGATAGGTCATGGCAACCGCTGCGACGCCACTTAGAGATAAACCCACAAGTGCTCTTGCAATTAAAATACCTTGCCAACTTTGCATAAAAGCACTCAACAAAGTAAATAGTGCGGCGCTTGTTAACGCTACTACCATCACATTTTTTCGCCCAATTGCATCTGATATTGGCCCCGTAATAAGCAGCCCTAGCGCCATCAAGCCGGTACTTAATGATAAGGAAAGACTAGCCGTTGCGGGAGAAACATTAAAATCCTCTGACAACATTGGCAAAATAGGCTGTACAAAATAGAGCAACGCAAACGTTGCTAAACCGACAGTGAAAAAAGAAAGAGTGACGCGTAAATACAACGCATCATCACGTTGAATATAATGTTTCTTCGGTAAGTTATGGGGGCTTGAGTTATCTAGCGTTCCGTTAGCCGTATTTTCAGTCGTAAGACTATTTGATGAATTTTCCATAAAGAATTCCTTGCCATAACAACCCAATTGATTTCGATCAAAGAATAGAAATCTCAGACTATTTTGTCTAATATATTAATTATTACCAATAATACTTTAAACATATCAAAGGAAAAATGGCTATTGAATTAAGACACTTACGGTATTTTATTGCTGTTGCAGAAGAGTTACATTTTGGGCGAGCTGCGGATCGATTGCACATTTCTCAGCCACCATTGAGTCAGCAAATTCAATCACTTGAAGAACAGATAAACGCAAAATTACTTGAACGAAACAATAGAAATGTTTCATTAACCCCTGCTGGTAATATGTTTCTCAAAGAGGCTTATCAAATTTTAGCCCAGGTCGATGCAGCGGCTACAAAAGCAGCACGGATGGAAAAAGGGGAATTAGGGGAACTTTCTATTGGTTTTACATCAACGACGCCGTTTATGAATAAAGTGACCATGAGTTTACGTCAATATCGTGAATCATATCCCGAAGTGGCTATCCATATGCATCAGATGAATACAAAACAGCAACTTGCCCCCTTACTTACAGGGCGTATTGATATTGGGATCATGCGTAATACCGAACTCCCTGAGCAGCTAAACTACCAACTTCTATTTAAAGAGCCGTTTATGGTTGCTGTGTATGAAGGCCATCCCTTATTAAAATATGAAAAAACAGGTGTCGACATTCATCTATTGGCGGAGTATCCATTAGTATTTTTCGAACGAGAGGTAGGTACAGCTCTCTATGATGAGATCCATAATCTGCTTACTTCCGCTGGCGTGACACCCAAAATATCTCAAGAGGCAGGGGAAGCAATGACAATATTAGGTTTAGTCTCTGCAGGTATGGGAATTTCGATTATCACAGAATCTTTTACCCGTATGAAAATTGACGGTGTAAAATACATCAGATTTTCAAATATTGAAGCCGCATCGGAAGTCTGGTTAGTCTACAATACGCGTAGAGCATTGCCTGCTGCTGCAAAAAAATTAACGGAATTACTGATTGAAAATATTGTTGGCTAAATAACGTGATTCAAATCACAAATAACATGTATGTCGGAGTAATTGCATTCTATATTACGCATAATAACTGACTGCTTTATAACGGGATTTAACACTGAATTATGGAAAACCAAACGGGTCATATTGATCAAATCAAACAACTAAACACAGGTATTGTCTACCGTGTGATTGATCAATATGGGCCAATTTCTCGGATTGCATTATCTAAACAATCACAATTGGCACCCGCAAGTATCACAAAAATTACGCGCGAGCTCATTGATGCCCATTTAGTTAAAGAAATTGAGTTTCCCGTTCTCGGCTTGCGAGGTAGGCCCGCGATTGGATTAGTCATTGAAAGTGAAGGGTGGCAGTTTTTATCTATCCGCCTTGCCTGTAACTCTATTAGCCTTTCATTAAAAGAGATCAATACACAAACTATCGTAGAACAAGACTATCTATTTGACGTTAAAGGTAATGAGCAATTTTCCAATACGCTCTCATCATTAATTAGCCATTTTTTTGCGACATATTCACGCCATTTAGAGCGTGTTACGGCCATTAGTATTGTTTTAGATGGTTTGGTGGAGCCTTTCTCTGGTGTAATTTATGCTTTGCCTTATTACGACATTGATAATTTACCACTTGGTCATTTTTTAACGGAACAAACTGGGCTACCGACTTATATACAGCCTTATGTTAATGCGTTAGCACTAGCCGATTATTTTTCTTTGTACGAAAAAAGAACAGCAAAAAATATCATTTATTTACAAATTGATTGTGTTGTTAGCGCTGCAATTATCAATAACGGCATTGCATTAGATAGTCATACGCGACGAGCGATACATTTTGGGCATGTACAAACACAAAACACGGGGGAAACTTGTTATTGTGGTGGTATTGGTTGCTTAGAAGGGGCAATCGCTATTCCGGCTATCTTAAAACATGCCGTGGAATTACAACATTTATACCCATCATCCTCATTTTTCAATCATGACATGACTATCGATAGTTTTTGTTTAGCTGTGGAAGACCAAGATCCACTCTGTTTACATGTACTCAATGATATAGCGCAAATACTTGCCAAACAGCTCGGTCAACTCATTAATATCTTCGGCACCGAATTAATTTTAATCAATTCTCCGCTAAATCGGATTTCCTCTGTATTTTATTCACTTTTACATCAATATTGCCATTCGCAGTCTATTCCTCTATATCGTGGTGAATTACGCATTGAACAATCTGAAGTTACTAAAAAAGAGAGTGAAACTGCATTAGTTCAACAAGCATTATATGATGGTTCTTTATTACTTCAGTTACTGCAAGGTTAACAGTAGTTAATAAAATTTTTGCTATTAAACAGAAAATTGAGCTAACGCAAACTTAAGAGTTACCCATTCCCATAAACTGATTCCATATCATTTTTCACTGCAACATGTATGCAGTCGTCTGTCACTTCAGGATAGAAAATAACTATGATGAATCTATTTGTTACCGGGACAGATACGGATGTCGGGAAGACAGTCTCCACGTTAGCAATACTGCAGGCTCTTAATGGCCAAGGAATTAAAGCTGTAGGCTATAAGCCTATCGCTGATAAGTGTATTGATACACCGGAAGGTATGCGGAATAAAGATGCTTTGTTAATACATGGGGCGTCACAACAACTTGTATCCTACGATGATGTTAATCCAATTAAAATCAAAGATAATTACAGCCAAGAAAACTGTATTGATTTCAATAAGATTAAACAAGGACTAGAAAACTTAAATAGTCAATGCGACACCGTTGTTATCGAAGGTAATGGGGGATGGCGCTATTTATTGGATGACAACACATTTTATACTGATTGGCTAAAAGGACAAAAAGTCGGCGTTATACTTGTCGTTGGCATCCAGCATGGCTGTGTAAACCATACATTACTGAACTGCAGATGCAATACGTGCCGATGGTTTGCCGCTTATCGGTTGGATAGCAAACCGTATCAATCCAGGGTTGGCACATTATGCCCAGATCATTAATCGCTTACAAAAACACTTAAAGGCACCGTTGTTAGGCGAAATTCCGTATTTATTACGACCGGAAGAAAAAACGCTATGTCACTATTTAGATCAAGATAAGATCAAAGCATTTATGTGCGAATATGCGTAGCTTATCGAGGATGATTGAAAAGGGCGCTGATAATAGCGCCCTGAGTTTTATTGATCAATGACGAGTATAAATGATCTTATATGTTTCATTTTGGCAATGGCCAACAACTTGCCCTTGCGCTTGTTCAGCCTCATCATTTGGAACAGCAACTAAGCTAAAATTATCGGCAGGAACGCCATTGTTAATAATTTTCTGCTTAATTTCTTCAATAACACTTTCACATGATGCTTGTGCTAACACTGGAGCAACGAGTAAGCATAGCGCTGGAAATATAAGTCTTTTCTTCATAATAACTCCTTAATGGGTTTAATGAGTTATGGGCGAGCTAATGGGCGTCCTGTATTTACATCTAGGCAGCGTTGTGTATTCGGCTCCCAATAAGCATTTAAATTAAGACTTTTCTCGCAGGCATCTTTTGCATCAAATGCAGCGTCAACCTTATCAAACTCTTTTTCAGTACGGGAATTTACTTTTGTACGTAAACTCCGTGTTTGATCCCACTGTTCCTTTTCTTGGCGTGCCTGCTCTTTTGTCAAAACACTATCAACATTTCCCGATGTAACACAAGTGCTTCCTGCTGAGCAGTTAACATTCCCTGCATGCGCTGCTGAAGAAAGCCCCAACAAAGGAAGGCAAAACACTACCGCCGCTAGACCTTGCTTAACAAACTTTAGTGATGAGCTCATTATAATTCCTTACAAAGTTAGTTCTATTCGACAATATAAACACAAATATAGCGCAAATTCCTTTAGAAAAGTACGAAAAATCACGCCTCTTTATAAACAGTTAAACCAGCAAAGGTTTGACAAACAGGCATCAATTCAAGTGTATTGACGTTCATACGAGCAGGCAATGTCGCTACCCAGTAAACCGTTTCAGCAATATCTTCAGGTGTAAGTGCATCCGCGCCTTTATAGATATTCGCTGCTTTATCATCATCACCTTTAAGACGAACATTAGAGAATTCTGTTCCGCCAACTAATCCAGGTTCGATATCAGTTACTCGGACTTTTTTGCCTTGGAGATCAGCCCGTAGTCCTAATGAGAATTGCTTAACAAACGCCTTAGTGGCGCCATAAACATTACCACCTTTATATGGCCAGTTAGCCGCTGTTGAGCCGATATTAATAATATGACCATGATTATTGGCAACCATAGTTTGCAATACTTCGTAGGTCATATTGACTAAACCTTTCGTATTTGTATCAATCATTGTTGCCCAATCGTCAGGGTTAGCCTCGAATGCGGGTTCTATACCTAGCGCTAAGCCCGCATTATTCACTAAAACATCAATATTTTTTAGTGCTGTTGGTAATCCTGCAATGGCATTTTGAATTGCTTTCCGGTCTCTTACATCAAGAGTAATAGGGTGAAAGTGCGAGCCTAATTCTTTTTGTAATGCTGTTAGTCGCTCTGTACGACGACCCGTTCCAATAACGGTTGCTCCTTGCTGAATAAAGCGACGCGTAATTGCTTCGCCAAAACCTGAAGTTGCTCCTGTGACTAATATGATCATATTTTCCCCTGTCATTTTATTATTGCTTCATATTATGTGGCTATTCTAGCGCTTGTAACTCTAACCTACAAAAATCTTCTTGTCATGATAGAGAAAATAGAGCGCATCCGCACAATGCTTGTGCTAACAACATAAAAATATTCATAAAGTGATGCATTAATGAATATTCTCAGTTATAACTAGTGATGAATAAAAAATCAGGCCAAGAAAGTAATTCGACATTAGGATGACATCAAATGAACTATCAAGTTGCACCATTTTGGCTGTACTCAAGTAAATTAACTTTGTTGATTATTATTGCGTTAGTCATTTCTTTTTATAACGTGACTGGCTTTATTTTATACCTAATATTCTTAGGGTTAATTTGGGCTGTATTGCTCTCTATTAAAATTCACGGATTAAAAGAAAAAGGCCTTATCCTTAGAAATAGTGAGACGTCAACATGGATGGTTTATATAAGAGGGATCCCAGTTCAAGAGCAACGTCAACACTTGAAAAATCCCTATTTTGCGATTAAAAATCAGGGAGTTAGTTTTATTTTCAAAGCATTATCTATTAAGCTATTTATTCAAATTTTCTTTATTGGGCTGATTTTCAAACAAACATTAGTTGTCGATAACATTTATATTCAGCTTGTATCGGTTCTCGCTAGCTTCGCAATTCTCTGGTCTCTACTACAAACTATATGGGCATTATGTGCCATAAAAACTGAAAAAATGGTCATTAATGAATTTATATCTCCCAGTAAATCCCAATGGTATGAGATTAGTTTCCGGACTAAAAAGAATACAGTCAAAACAGCTTTAGAGTGTATATTGTCACTGTAGCAATAAAAATAATAAATCTGATGCAGAAAAAGAGGTGACATTGCTACAAAAGCAAATAGTCGCTTACGGCAATTTGTTGAAGCTAAACTTAAACAAATAAACGCACAGTAATATAAATCAAGTTACCTTAAGTCAGCCAATTAACCATAAACACAACTCGTAACAACAAACAAGGATAGGCGCTACAGAGCTTCCAGATAAAGTAGATTTCATATGCTTCTTTAAAAAGAGAACATTTTTAACTGATACGATGGTATTACATATCAATATATTGAAACCAACAATTTCGATAAAAAATTGGCAGGTTTAGCTTTTAATTTAAGCTAAACTCAGTTAATCAACCAAACCATACTACATAATTTATAATATAATGAATTTTATAGCTCACTTTTTAAAATTTTCCTACATAAAGAAATATTCTTGATAGGGATGACTTTAGAAGATAACGCATTGTGTGAAGCTAAAAACTCATTTAAACGTTGATCATATTTTTTCGAAAAACGCAATAACTCAACTGTATTTAAGAGGGTTTCTTTAGGCTTTTTTCGCATAATTGTACTGATTAAAAATCGGTTGGCTAAACGAATAGCACGTAAGTAATAAGGCACATTCATCCTAAAAATAATGGAACATTCGAGAAGAAAAGGGTAAAGACGCTTATCATACGCTCCCTCAATAATCCATCTATCAGTACTTAAAATCATTTCAATCTGAGATTTAATGAATTCTTCTGAGTTTTTACGGTATTCATTTCCTGTCATATCCCAATAAATAGCATCAAATTCATACACTGGCAAAGAAAGTTCTTTTGCTAATTGAGTTGCTACCGTTGTTTTTCCTGCCCCTGAAGGGCCAATAATACAAATTTTCATTTTTTAAATATTCAGTTTTTTGATAAAAAATTGCCACTGGATGAGCTGAAAATAAAAGTCAGTCATTAAGCCTATTATTGGTGATAAATTGCCATGTTTATCAATCATGTAGATAACAATTCATATCAATAATATTTTAGAAAATCATAGCTAGAGCTCATTTTTCAACCCAATGAAGATTATATTCGATTAATTAATCATCATAACTAATAACGCAGTTATGAGATTTTTTGAGACGTTATCTCTCCCGTTCAACGGATAAAATCAATCATTAATTTTCGAAACGTCTCTTTGACTCCTTCTTTCTAACTTTGCTATAGCCTCCCAGGGGTTAAGTACCCGATCTACACTAGCGATTGTTGATTCCCGATGAGCAATTATAATTCTAGTTATTTTTAATGATGAGATAGATTGATTGATATAAGCTTCATTTTTTAAATCTAAATGACTTGTCGCCTCATCTAAAAATAATATGCTCGGTTGTTTATATAATGCTCTAGCTATCATTAGTCTTTGCTTTTGTCCTCCAGATAAACTACCACCTAATTCGCTTAACATCGTTTCATATCCCATCGGCATTTTCATGATTTCTTCATGTATATTAGATAAAATAGCGCATTCAACTATTCTTTTATCATCTTTAACACTCTCAAAACTGGATATGTTTTCTGCTATAGTGCCAGAAAATAGCTTATCATCTTGCAAAACACATGCTATTCTGTCTCTATAATTATTTAATCCTATCGTATCTACATTTATATCGTTTATATAAATATTTCCACTTGTAGGGCTTAGCAATCCAGACATAACCTTCATTAAAGTTGTTTTCCCCATACCGGAAGGGCCTACAATGGCCACACTCTCACCAGCCTTTACTGAAAAACTTAAATTAGAGAAAATTTCCATTGAGTGAACATCATACTTAAATGATATCTTATCAATGCGGATATCCATGCTTTTATTGGGTAAAATCAACGCGTTTTTGGGCTGGTAATTTTCAGTATCTGTAAAAATTACATCTGATACTCTATCACAGTGAAGAGTTAGCATCTTTATTTCCAATAGCATATTTATTAAGTTCGCAGCTCTCTCTGAAAACTGACTTCGATAAATATTAAAAGCAACAAACATCCCTAATGATATTAAGTTATCCATTACCATTAGTGAACCAATCCATAAGATAATGATATGATCTATAGATGATATTAGTGAGTTCGCCCCATAAAAAAACATGCTTAGTTTTGTATTTTTAATATTCGAATTAATGGCTTCAATATTTAAGTTTAACCAATTCTTTGATCTGGATAGACTTAGACCTAATGATTTTATAGAGGCAATACCATAAATTGTCTCTGTAAAATGGGAATTCGCTTCTGCACTCTTAACAATATATTCTTCAGCGTATCTAATATATTTATTATACATTAAAACTCTTAGTGCAATGTATAATAGGGTAAATCCCATAACAATTAAGACTAGCTTTGAGCCATACAAGGTCATCATTATAAAAAGCCCTATGACCATTACTCCATCAACTATTCCATTAATAATATTGTTTATTAGAGTATTACGTAATGAATCTAATGATTCTAATCGTGACTGGATATCCCCAACTTTTCTTTTTTCGAAAAAGTTAAGGGGCAATTTCATTAAGTAATCAAAAAAGCTTATTTTCCATTGAACATTGACCAATGTATCTATAAATAAAGAAACCCATGCCCGAACAAATCTCAACGCAGTATTGAGCAATGTGAAAATAAACAAACCAAGTATCACTAGTGTCAGTAGGCTATAGTCACTAGATATTACAACATGGTCCATGATTAACTGGGTTCCTATAGGAAATGCAATATTTAGTCCCTCAATTAAAAATGATAAGCACAATACTTTTAATAGTGATGAAGGAAAGTTCGTTATGTTGTTTAACAATGTCCTTATATTTAACCTGGAAATCTTTTTTACTTTCTTAAAGTTACTGTCAGGCCACACTTCCATGGCTACACCGGAAAAACTATTTGAAAACTCATTAATATTGATTGTTCTTTTACCTATCGCTGGATCTTGAATAATGAATTTGTTATTCCTAATTGCGATTAATACAACAAAATGATTCATATTCCAATGCAGTATACAGGGTTTCTTCATTAAGTTTAATTCATCAATATCAATTGATAATGCTCTTGTTTTTAAATTTAAATTTATCAAAGCTTCAATTAAGCTTTGAAGTGTTGCTCCTTGAGATGAAATCCCAAATTCTCTTCTTAGATTAACCAAATCTATTTCCATTCCATAGTATCTGCAGATCATGGCTATACAGGCCAAGCCACACTCTGATGATTCAGATTGAATAATATTAGGTATTCTTCGTTTGAATTTAAGATCTAATCTATCTAAAACAAAATTAATATCTACCATGCTATTTACCTTCAGAAACGCTAGAGTCATAATACGATGATGTCACCCATTGATAAAGAGGCCGTTTTTCTAAAGATAATATAGCTTCAGCCTTTAAACCGTTGGATAAATACAATGTTTTATTTTTATATTTTATGCTTTGATTATCTAATTCAACTATTACTTTGTAAAAAGATGTATTAAAAGAGCTTTGTAAGTTTACTGGTGAGCTGGAATATAATAACATTTCATTTTTTGAAATGGGTAATTTTGATATCATAGATATACTTCCTGAAAACTGTCCAAATTTTTGGTAAGGAAAAGAGTCATAGCGTATTTTTATTTTGTCCTTTACATTTAAATAGGGGACGCTACTACTTGGAACCCATAAAATCAATTGATACCCTGATTCATCGCTTCTAATTATTTTTATGATATTTTCTCCAGGGTCAATAAGCTGCCCCTCATTAACATTTAAAGTATCAATAAAACCATCAATTGGTGACAGAATAAATAAAGTATTATTTGCATTTGCTTCAGATAACTGCTTTTGAAGATCTATTTTTTGAGATTCATACTTATATATTTGAGTATCAAAATCAGCCATCTTTATCTTTAAGTCATTTTCTAAGTTTGATATCATTAAAGAGTCTTGATTTATTTGGTTTCTTATACCCTGATAAGCCACTTGCTGCTGATAAAATATGTTACTTTGATTTGTTAATTGTTCTTTATTAATCATTCCTTTTTTCAAATAAATCCTATAATTATCTAAACTCAATTTAGCTTCATTGAGACTTTTTAAAATAGCGAGTCCCATGTCTTTATTTTGAATATTAGACTTCTTATATAAATTTATTTGTGTTTCTATATTGTTTTTTGTCATTTCTTTGCTATCTATTGTCTTTTTAATTATATCATCAATTTTTTCCACTTGATAATTAATGGAATTAACTGTGTTAACACCTAGATTCCCATTTTTTGTTACCTTGCTAATATCTAGTTGATATATTTTTTGTCCTTTTTTTACATAATCACCGACATTAACAAATTTTTTAATAACAATACTTTGTTGCGTTACGGATATATTTACAGGTTGTTTCTTTGATATTACCTCACCAATAACCGTTTCTTTCCTAGTAATATCTAGGAACAAAAACATAAATAATGCTATAGAAATAAAAAAAACTGATATTACAATATAAAATAACAATGGGATTTTTGAGATAATTAGAGCTTTACCTGTCCATCGACTTTTTTTATACTCTAATGCTTCTTCTCTAAATATACCATTCATAATCACCCTCTATTTAAAATAGAGCGACTGATATAGTCGCTCTATTAATATTTAATACTTAATAACTAATACTTAGTAAGTAACGTTAAAAGTACTACCATTGTTACCAATAGCATTAAAATTATAGGAATCTTTAATGACAGTGGTGGTTACTGTTACCCCTTTTACCACTGGAGTTGGGGCTGGAGCTGGAACAGAGGGTTGAACACTAACTTTTGGTGTAGTTGTAACAGGTGGCTTGCAGAGATTAAAAGTGCCG
>NZ_JAMPQI010000040.1:0-23704 GCF_028482365.1 Providencia sp. PROV122
TGAACGGCCGAACATGGCGTTGAATGGCTATACCCCAATGCAACATCTACAACGAATGACCTGATTCTACTTATAACCTCGGTTAAAAACGGGGGGATTACCAATAATTAGCACCAAAAAAGAACAATCTTTACTACATCCTGCAAAATAAAACGTCTGCTCCTCGCTCAGACCAGACTGTCAGGTTTAATAGTGTTCTACAATAAACCCTGACAGTTCAAGTCTGAGCTAATATATAATGTTACCGTCGTTCAAGGTTGTTGTGGATAGCTTGAATTTCTTCTTTCAAACTTCCACCACAATAAACCATAGAGGTATCATATCGTTCATACTTGGCTTCACGAGATGCACTAAACCAATTGAATGAGCCAATGCAGAGTAAATTATCATCTCCGATAACAATTTTACTATGAACTCGTCGCACTAGCTTTGTAGCAATGCCATAAGAATCTAATTGTTCCAAGGCATTATGAAGATTGACTTCTCTTTCTTTACGTTTTTCAGGATCAGAGTGTTGGATATTGTAATTTCTATCGGTGATCACTTTTACTTGGATACCCTTAGCTGTTGCTTGAGCCATGGAATCAATGAATCCAGCTTGTTCAAGTTTTTGCAAATTTAACCAAGGGGATATAATGGTAATATGTTTTTCAGTGTTACTAATTGTTTGATTTAAAAAGTCATCGTGCTCTTTCACACCGTGAAGCGTGTATATTTGAGTATTCGATTTTTGTAAGTCTTGCCTTTCTTTGTATTCGAAATGTAAGGCATTCCTTTCCTCTAAGAATAAGTATTTGGCAAGCAATCCCCTTGGTGAAGAAGGGGGTTGGATTTCAAATAAATCCATATCTCCAAAAACAAGAAAACTATCCTTAGCGCGTGATACAGCAACATTCAGCATGCTGTTATCACTATCGATAAAACCGCCATCTTCATGTTTTGAATATACAGGGGAAAATATAACAATCGCTCTTTCTGCGCCTTGAAGTGAGTGAACAGTACCGACAGTTAGTGTATTTTCACTAGTTTCAGCAGTAATTCCTTGTTTACTAAGAGCATCTTTAATAGTTGAAACTTGAGCACTGAATGGCGTTACTATTCCAACTATTTGCTGAATAGGTTTCCCATAGTGATTTTCGATACGTTGTCGATTTTCTATTAACCAAGCTGAAATGATTTCTGCTTCTAATCGATTGAAACGGCTTCCTGTATTTCTTTGCTCACCTTTTCCATCGATATGGAGATAGCCCATTGCAGGGAATAAAAGGTTGTCACTATCTCCTCTTTTTGGTAGTAATTTTCCTTGATAGCAAAGCTCATTACAGTACCCGATGATGTTATCAAAGCAGCGTCGATGCTCGTAAAGATACATACCTCTCTCTAAATCAGAGTCATAATGGTAGCGTGAAGACAATTGTGCAATTTTCATTACACTGCCAGAAGCTGAACACTTTCCGAGTTCGGTGATTGAGTCATATTCTGCATTGATTTGTTCTTGTGTATTTTCGCTCAGAATTTTTTCTTCCAACATGTTTCCGGAGTCAATGGCTCGAGTGATATTCCATATTGGAGGTATTTGTGCAGTATCGCCAATAACAAGTGCTTTTTTAGCAAATGCGAAGGAGGCCGCAGCAACTTCAGGTAGTACTTGACCGGCCTCATCGACAATGAGTAAATCAGCAATATTATATGCATAGCCTCTTTCATGCTTTTTTTGCCCTTTATTTGCGGGTAAAAGCATATAGTTAGGTAACATATAGCAAGTCATTACCACACATGGCGTTAACATCATTTTACGTTGCCAGTGACGTTCTACTGTTTTAAGCCCGTTTTTTCCTTTCTCCTTGTTAAGATCATCAATATTGAGTACATCAATGAGCCAACGGCCTTCCCAATAATGAGTGGTTAGCAAAAATAGAGGAAATCTGATTTGTGTGTCAGCCAGTTCATCAATTTGCAACAAGTTTGGTTCTTCACCCTGTTTATATCCAAGTTCAGAAGCAATGGTGAGCCACTTTGCCAATATCTCTTTTTCTTGTTGGGTTATTTGATGTATATAATTAATTTGTTGTTGATAATCCTCTTGTTTTCGCTCTTCACTATCGAGCAATTTTTTAATTAAACTATCAATAACATTGATTTCAGTTGGTTCTTTTTCAATGTCGAAGCCATCTAATTTATCAGCAAGGAACAGCTTAACTTGGTAGTAACGCTTTTTTCCGACTGGTGGAAGCCATGAAAATAATGAAATAAATAGAGATTCATTCGCTCTATATTTATCCCATTCTACTGAAGCAATTTTTAACCTATCTATTTTAGATTGTGTTTTTGATAGTAATACGGTCTGGTCATTAAGATAAGAATTTATATCATCGGATACTTGGGCGATTTTCCCTCGAATTTCTTGTAGAGAATCCCAAGTTTGCTTTATCTCAACTAACTTATTGGACTGCTCGGAGAGTTGTTCATGCAATAACGCAATAATTTTTTCAGGGGATGAACAATCTTTATTGGGGAATGCCAATTTGGCTTTATTTAAATAAAAATCTAGTGCGCTTTCAATATATTCTTTAGATTCTATTTCTTTAAAAAACTCGTCAGTCTGGTACTTTTTGATTGCTTCTGCTTTCTTGGTACTTGAAGGGAAATAAGCACCAAAACTTTTAATATTTGGCAGCCAGCGACCTGACATAGCGCCATTTCCTTCGGAAAAGTCCTTTCCAAATGCTTCGATGATATTAGTGACGGCTTGGTTATTGGTTGAAGTCGCAAGTACAATTGGCGGATTTGTTTGTTCGAGCGCGGCTTTAGCCCAAAGCGTTGCAATAATGGATAAAAGTAAAGTCGTTTTTCCTGTGCCAGGAGGGCCGTTGACTGCTAAAATATCGCCGTCATTGGCATTAAGAAAATGACCTAGTGCATCTCGCTGAGCCAGCGCTAAAGGAAACCTATCCCCAGAATGACCTAATCGATAAACAAAGGAATCTTCAGTTGAAATTAGTGGCTCGATTTCAGGAGAAGTGAAGTTAGCGAACCGCTCAAATAATGGGACTTTTTTCTTATTTACAAGTAAGTGGTCATAAAGAGAAAGAATATGAGTACTAGCACCTTTAGGTTCTACTTTTTTTAGTATATATCCGTAATCGGCAAGTTCATACTGTTCGTGAGTGTTTATCCAAGATTCAGCGATACTATTTAATAGTTTATATGAATCATCTAAATATGACCCCCACCCTTGGAAATAGCCTTCATATCTTTTCTCTTTTTCTTCTTCAGTTTCTTCAGTTTCTAAATGAGATTCATCATAATGCATAGATGATGATGTATTCGTCGTTTTATATTTATCGTACTCAGATATTTCACCAATAGAGAATGAACCATGAGACAGCGGTTCAAGTAGATCTCTAGGAATGACGGTAGTTGATGTTGGAAATAAAAAACCTTCTCGATTTATTTTTGCTAGTGTCACAAGCGGGGTGACATATGTTGGACTGCCAGCAAGGCGTTCTTTTCCATGTTGTATTAGCCGTATAAAAACTTTTGGGCGTAAAATGACATCTACTGTGTTTACATCATCTTTTTCATCGGAAAAAAAACGCTCAGTAATAATGCTATCAAGGCGACCTGATGAAACACTTTCCCATTTAATCAAATTATTCGTGTCTCGTTTTTCTAGAGCCCCTTTTCCTGACTCCGCATCAGCTAGTGAATTTCGCCAATAAGCGGCTAATTTTAGATAGTTATCATCCATTTCCTGTCCTAAAAATAATAATATTTAATTGACTATAATAAGATAAATTTATATATAGAGCGTTATTCTCCATACTCACAGGATAACTTCAATATAAAATTTAACTTGATTTTAAGTTTTGATAGGGGGTCTAGAGCGGTGTCGGTTATCTGATAACTTATAAGCATGTATTGTTCCACCTGCATCGCGATTACTTGTATTAGACAGCTATCAGAAAAAGTAAGAATTTCACCTGTTGGTATAAATAAATTTATACCTTCATATTTTAATTTAGATCACGAGGTTAAGTGTTATGTGCGAGTACTACCTCCGCTAAAGTGAAAATTAAGATACTAAAGGCGCCTTTTTTATGTCTGAAATCTTAAGTTTACAAGGCCTTCCTCATGTTTCAGTCAATCCATATCAATATAATCCAATCCACACCATCTTTTTTGTGAGTATATCTGTTGTTCCGATAATGTTTATTACTCATTATTTAATAACTACACTCGTTCCAAAACTGCCTGCGCCCCTGTTTCTGGCAAATCCACTTTGGCATAGTTAAAGGCTTCGTCATATTTGAAGTAGTGATTTTCACTATCTAGTTACTGGGGTTGTCCATTTCTCATTATTTGAGACAGGCCAACTTAGAATTTAACTAACTGATTCAAATAAATAGGTATTTAAACATTCACGATGAAACGGCTCATTGAATTGCTCGATAACGCTATTTCACTGTGGCTTATTGGGTTAAATATGGTATAACTCAATTTGATCATTTTCGCAGTAGTTCAATAAATTAATTGAAATTAGCTCGGGGCTATTAGCCACGTGAATTTCTTGGACAATCCTCCTTGTATTGTACACTTTCGAACATATGTTCTTACATGTTATCTGGCTAATAGGGTGTCGATTTTAATTATGGGTATTTGAGTGAATAACGCTCAGTACCTTAGATGGTTATCACAATATAAGGTGTCATGCATAATATCTAATGCCTACTAGGTATCTGATATTTTTTCACATTGAGCTGAACAATAAAAACAACTCTTATTGTTTGAAAACTTGTTCACGATGCCAATTAATAAATATATCTTTTGGGTATTCCATCGTATCTTTAGGCAAATAGATTAATTTACCTGCAAAATTCCAGAATAACTTTTCTACCATCTGGTTACCATTAACCCCTTTAGAGACCAGTAATTTCATATTCTCATCAAGGCCGATAGCGCCCATATCAAAAGCGGAATGATGCAGTGAACATAAAGCAATCCCATTATTAATCGTGCATGGACCACCAAACTGTTTCCACTTAATATGAGCGGCTTCTAAACCAACAACAGCACTATCATAACGTAAATTGTAACCGCATATAGCACATTGATAATTGTAAGCTCGTAAAATATTTTGCCTAAACGCGGGGTCTCGGGCCTTGCGGATTTCATGGAGTGGAAAGTCGAGACGGCTAGCGATAATATCTTGTACATTTTCAGGAAAATGCTCATTTAAAATCTGTTGGGCTAACTTATCTATCAAAGTAGGCCTTTTTAGAAGAAGTTGGTAGCTTTCTTCATTAAACCCGCCAAATATATTTTGCTGAATTAACTCATTTTTAGAGGGCTGCTTATTCCCTTTTTTCAGTTCGTATTCTTCTGTATTTTGTAAATCCCAAAAACCATCCCGTTTTAATCGCCAAAAAGGCATATTTGGATAGTATTCTCGGCGATATGGGCCAAAACTAATAAGCAATTCTAATAGCTGTTGGTGAATTTCATTTCCATAATTAAATAGACGGGGATGCCCCTTTCGATATTCTGAAAGTACCAATAAAAGCAATAGCGGCTTATGAGGGGCTCTTTGATCGCCTTTACGCCATATCGTCAAGTTAGAAATATCATTCTGTAGCGCACTGGAAGTATACATAGTTATTTTATTTTCAGCAGATTAGAGTTATTACCATTTATTTGGGCAAACAGATGCAGCAGCTTACAGCTAGTTTCCATCTATTTACCTTATTTTGCAAATTCGCTATAGAAAAATGGTTTGTAAGACGACAAAAATTTAATTTGACGATATTTGCATGGATTATTGGTAATCGCCAAATCTTTTAAGAAAATAAGCAAAGAAAAACAGAGGATTATACGGAAAATTAAGTCAGCTGATAAGCATTGACAACGTTTTCAGAATTCAAAAATTCCAGTGTAAATATTGTGTAAGGTCGTAGAAGCTAATAATAATTGTAAAATTAACTGATAGGTCAGAACTAACCAACATTCTGTGGTTAGCAAGTAAGATACTCGTGTGCGGGCAACGTGTTTAGCGTCATATTAAACGAAGCAAACATATTTTTTCGGGTATTGTTGTGAAAGTTTCAATTTTCCATTCGTTGTCTATACATATCCATTACTCAACATTCTTAACTTATCTGTATATCAGCAAAAATAGATAAAACGTTATTCATCATCATTGAAGCTAGTGGAAGATAAATCCCCCTATACCACGATAAGAATCCCCTTATTTAATTTAACTTTAGGTCATGCCTATAATGAGAAATTCTTTGGTGGTAGTTCTGATATATGGGGCAATAGATGGAACGCAAAGGACTGTTTTTATCTTGTATTATCAGCGGGGTACTATTGCTATCTGGCTGTCACAGCTTACTCAATAACTACTATGCTGATACCCTCCCTAAAACAGAAGGACAAGTGGTTCTTGCAGGGTTAAAAGCCCCCACTACTGTACGTTATAACCAAATGGGCGTTCCTTTAATCAAAGGGCAAAACCTTGAAGACGTTTATTTAACATGGGGTTATATTCATGCATCAGAACGCATTAGCCATATGGAGCTGATGCGCCTCACGGCAGAAGGTCGTTTAGCAGAATACCTCGGCGAACCGGCCGTTGGCATTGATAGTTTTATGCGCAAAATGGGTTTTCGTGAAGCGACGACTATTTTATATCGAAATGTCAGTCCACAAAATCGTCGTTATCTTGAAGCTTATGCCAATGGTGTCAATCTTTGGTTAGATAATCATCAAGATAAACTACCAATGGATTTATCAGCGGCAGATTATGTTGTTCCGAAATGGCGCCCCGATGATGCAATTTTAATTCTATCTCTCGCTAATTTCGGCTTGGCGGGAAACCTGCATGAAGAGATTGATAGCTTAATCGTTGCTCAGCAGTTGGGGGCGGATATGCTACCTTGGCTATTTCCAACTTATCCTGATGAGCCTCTTCCTCACCAAGAAGCAAAGAAATTGCAAGGGCTAAATTTAGAACCGTTTAAACAAGACATCGACCAGTTAACACTTGCTAGCCAATCTCTAAAAAATATTCATTTACATGATGTTATGGCATCCAATAACTGGGCTGTAACCGCAGATCTCACACAAAACAATGGTACATTACTGGCTAATGATACCCACCTTCCAATCGGTTTACCTTCTTTATGGAGTTTTATTCAGATTGAAACTCCTGAGCTATCTATGGCTGGCGCGGCGATCTCAGGGATCCCCGCGATTGTATTAGGTGCAACCCCTGATCTGGCGTGGGGATATACCATGGTGATGGCGGATAATCAGGATCTATTTTTGGAGCAGATCAGAGAAACGGACAATGGATTTGAATATCTCTATCAACAGCAATGGTATCCGGTAAAGCAAACTCAAACCGTGTTTCATGTAAAAGGTCGCCCCGATAGAGTCGAAAATGTCTATCATACGCAACATGGTGTGTTGCTAAATGAGTCGCTGAAAGAGCGCAGTTATTTGCTGCAACCCCTTGAGGTCAGAACGCAATACGGGATCGCCTTTAGTAGCCTACTGCCCGCTACCGATGATATTAGTATCGATGCGTTAATGGATCTACCTAAACAAAAGAGTGTTTCCCAAGCCATTAAATTAGCAAAAGAAATTAGCGTGATCTCCGTTAATATGCTGTTCGCCGATAAGCAACAAATTGGCTGGCAATTAACGGGAAGTTATCCATTGCGCAAAAAAGGGCTTGGGTTATTTCCCTCTCCGGCATGGGAAGGGGAATATGATTGGATCGGCAGGGTGTCTAATCAGCATTATCCAACCTCAATTAAAACTCGAAAAGGTTGGTTGGCGACTGCAAATCAGCGAGTTGTAGAGAAGGGCTATCCTGTTAATTTTTCTCAAACATGGGCGCACCCAGAACGTTTTGAACGAATTTCAGCGCTATTGAATGCAACGGATCGACATAATTTAGATAGCATGCAGCAGATGCAGTATGATCAATTCGACCCTATGGTGACGAAGTTACAGGTTTATCTCAGAGACCCTGCATTACAAAACGCGATCGCTCAACTCCCACAATCAGAACAACAACAAGCGAGGCTAGCTCAACAACGCTTGTTGGCATTTGATGGTTACCTGCATGCCGATAGTGCCGGAGCGGCGCTGTATAACTTATTTTTAGCTCAGTTCAGCCAGCAATTATTTGCAGATCGCTTCGTCGATTCACCGCAGGCGTGGAAGGCGTTTGTTGAAAGCTCCAAATCTTATTCAGCGCAAGCTGAGCATCTGCTTTGGCAAGATGACAAAAGTGCCAATGCGAGTCCTTTTTGGCAAAAATCGGACCCGGCTCGTAGCGGTAAAGCGAAAATCATTGCCTATTCATTAGCACTGGCTAACCAACAAGGTGAAAAGCAATTTGGCAAAAATTATTCACGTTGGCAGTGGGGGAAATTACACCGCTATCAATGGAATAGCTTGTCATCACAAATGGCGGAATATCTTCCAAAAGAACAACGCAGGACGATTGATCGACTCGATAGCTATTTGAATCGAGGCCCTTATCCAGCGGGTGGAAATCTCAATACGGTCAATATTTCCAGCTATAGTATGGGCGATAATTTTGATACTTTGTTGATCCCTGCAATGCGCTTAATTGTTGATTTCAGCCAACAAGATCCAGTATGGGTAATGAATAATGCGGGGCAGTCTGCCAATCCTGCAAGTCGTCATTATGCCGATAATATTGAGGATTGGTTGAAAGGAAAATATCAAAACCTTCCTTTTAGTCCGGAAGGGCAATCCCAGTGGTACAGCGATAACGTGTTGCAGTTTGTGCCTCGCTCACTTTCAACACAGGCGCATTAATACCGATGATCTCTAATAAATTATTCCAACGTTTTGCACCGATTGACCCAAATGTTTCTGAACAATTGGATATGTTAAGGGGATTTTGTACCGCGACAGTATTATTTGGGCATGCATATTTAGTCTTTTTATATCCAGTATGGCCTATCGTGATGCTGCCGCTATATTTATTTGGTCATAGCTGTGTCATGGCTTTTTTTGCGTTAAGTGGTTTTTTGATTTGTAAGTCGGTTAGCTACAATATTCAACGAAATACTTACTTTAAAGTAAGGCGCTATGCAACTTCACGGTTAAATCGTATTTTGCCGCCTTTTTATTTAGGCTGTTTTGTCTTACTACTTTTATATTTTATCTCTCCCTATTTTTTTGCTAGTGGTAGCCGTGACATTAATATTATTAGCGATACGATGACTCAGGCGAGAATGGCGCTGGATGTTAAGAGCTTTGTGGGAGTATTGTTGTTTATCAACGGCTTTATTACAGATACTCCACCAAGTAACTTTGCATTTTGGTCATTACCATTTGAGGTTTGGTTCTATACACTGTTTGCCTTATTTATGATGCCTAATCAGCGTTGGTGTACGATTATCGGTATTCTATTATTACTCACTCTTAGTGTATTGAATTATACTTTTTTCTTGTATGCCTTAATTTGGTGTTGTGGTGTGATTGCTGCACTGCTTCATAATCACCAGTATCAATTAAAACGAAAAACGCTCATTACCAGTTTTAGCTTGATTGCTTTAACACTATTGACATTAGCTGTGGTTGGCGTTTTTTATTTTCCATTCAGTTTCGACAAGCAAAAATATTTGTTGGCGTTGTATGGCACTTTGTGTGGCATTAGTTTCTGCTATTTATTTTATTTGATGAGTTTTCACCGCGTTCGGTTTTATTTACCTGGTAAACAATTAACGCCGAGCTCTTATACGATCTATATTCTGCATTTCCCTTTGCTAATCTTTGCTTATGGGATTGTGCAACCTTATGTGTATCAGAATTTGTGGGTATTATTTATCACTACGTTTTTGATCGCTTTGGGGATCATGTTTATTGGGTTGTTCGTTGGACGATATGTGGAAAAATTGAAGGTGCTACATTAAGTTGTGGCTTTGTTATCGCGTAAAAAATATCCACTCCCCTAAAATGAGTCAGTGATAATGAAGTCAGTCATGGTATTTCAATTAAGCAAGGAGGCTTTTTCGCTCATCTCCGATAAGTCGGTTAACACGATATGATTTTGACTCTGATACTGGAGGAGTTTTCCCTTTTAGTATATGTTTACTGACTAAAATGACACGATTACTTAAAGGTTGGTTTAAACCATGATCCGAGTGTTAACAGCGAAAAACTACCAAAAAATGCCATGGAAAAATGGGCAAGGTTTTACTTTAGAAATTGCGCGTAGTCACGGTGTAGGATTAACCGATTTTGATTGGCGAGTTTCTATTGCCGATGTGAAAGCGGCTGGAGCTTTTTCTTATTTTCCGAGTAGGAAACGGATTATTGGCGTATTAGATGGCGGAGAAGGGCTAACCTTGCAGGTGGATAAAAATTCTCCTGTAACACTCCGTCAAAAACAATTTTTTGCATTTCATGGTGAAAGTGATGTGTATGCTGAGCTATTAGGTGAGGCTATTCGCGATTTCAATCTTATCTATAACCCTGATAAGTACATCGCTCGTCTGCAATGGTTCAATACACACAATGTGACGCAGTGGATAAGTGATGCTGACAGGGTATTAATATTTAATGCGGGTGGCGAGCTTGGCGTTACTATTGGTTTGAACTCGCATACTTTAAAAGAATTTGAAACATTATTGGTGGTAAATGATGGAAATTCTTTGCAATATAACCTTGTCACTCAACCAAAGAGTGACTTTTGCCTGATTGAATTATTTGCTAAGTAAAGTTACTGCCAACAATAAAATCGCTGTTATTTGTCGTTTACTAATAACAGCGGTAAATTAATACTATTTTTCATCCTCATCTTATAGCGTAATCTACTTTATTTTTATAAAAAACACTCTGTAAATTTTTAATCAAGGATAAACTAATCAAATTAGTTCATTATCAGAATATGACGAGTGAATATTTTTGATTGAGTATGATAATAAAAATATCAAAATAGATTAAAAAGGTCATAAAACGTAGGGTTAAGCTATATATAGTTGTGGTAGGATCAAGGTTTATCCATAATTGAGCTGTGTTGTATTTATAGAATATTAATTAATTGAATATATTATGTTTTTTATTTGTAACTCATAAGATAGGGATATTGTCATTATTGGATGAGTTTAACCGTTTTGTCATTAAATTGACACGCTACTGCCATTGTTCTAGCTTAGGTTTGCAATAGCTAAACTAGGAGACAATTAAGATGTTTAGTTTGGATGCTTTGCTACAAGATGTATTCCCAGACCGAGCGCCTCCCGCTTGGAAACGGAATTTACTAAAGTTCCTGCTATTTGAAAAAGAATTTAAACAATTTTCTGAAAATTATCCTCACCTAAAAGGTTTAGATCTGGTTGAGCAAATCGTCGAGTACTTTAATATTCGTTGTGAGTTAGTTGATGGCGATTTAGAAAATATTCCCTCTCAAGGCCCTCTTGTATTAGTTGCTAATCACCCGATAGGCTCTTTGGATGGTTTAGCAATATTACGTACGGTCGCGACAATTCGCCCAGATGTTAAAATCGTAGCAAATCAGTTTTTGAATTATATTGAGCCACTGAGTAGCTTATTTGTTCCTGTTGATAATATGGGGAATCGCACTAGCCGCAAACAAATTGAGGCAATGCAAGAGCATTTAAATAAGCAAGGGGCTTTGATTTTATTTCCTGCTGGTGAAGTTTCCCGATTAAGTGCGAAAGGGATCCGGGATGGTCATTGGCATACTGGTTTTTTACGTTTAGCGGCCAAAGCTCGTGCGCCAATTGTACCTATTCACGTTACTGGTCGTAATAGCCCTCTATTTTATTTAACCTCATTAATATACCGTCCATTATCGACATTATTGCTCGTACGAGAAATGTTTAAGCAGCGTGATGGCAGAATAAAAATTCGAATTGGTGGCCGTATCCCATTTACTCATTGGCATGATGGGCATACTCGAGCGCATGATCTCGCAGAACGTTTTCGCCGCCATGTTTATCTTCTTGGGCAAGGAAAAAAAGGGCTTTTTACCAGTGAATCTGCCATTGCATTACCGGAAGATCGCTTAGAATTGAAAAAAGCATTGATGGCGTGTGAGCGGTTAGGCACAGCCCCAGATGGTAAGGCGATTTTTCTGTATCGTAGAAAAGATGAGGATAGAACGCCTATCTTACGTGAATTAGGTCGATTACGTGAAATTGCTTTTCGTGCTGTCGGTGAGGGTTCAGGAAGGCGGCGCGACTTAGATAGCTATGATGATGACTATTATCATCTCGTTTTATGGGATGAAGATGCATTAGAAATTGTTGGCGCTTATCGATTTATTCCTACTGCCGAGCAGTTGAAGAAAAAGGGCATCGAAAGTATCTACAGTTATACGTTATTTCATTACGATAAAGAGATGCTACCGATACTTGAGCAAGGGATTGAATTAGGCCGTAGTTTTATTCAACCTACTTATTGGGGTAAGCGTGGTCTTGACTATCTTTGGTTAGGTATTGGCGCTTATCTTGCAAAATACCCGCAATATCGTTACTTATTTGGGCCTGTTTCGATATCGGGTACGATGCCAATTGCCGCTCGTGATCTATTAATTACGTTTTATCGCCTCTATTTCTCAGCGGATCATTCGTTGGCACAGTCTCGCCAGCCGTATCCTGCCTCATTACCACAGGTATTAGCACAGTTTTCGGGGAATAATTATCACGAAGATTTAGTTAAGCTAAAAAGTCTGTTGAATAATATTGGCTGTTCGATTCCAACCTTATATAAGCAATACACCGAGCTATGTGAGCCGGGTGGCGTACAGTTTATTGATTTTGGAACCGACCCTGCTTTCAACAATTGTATTGATGGCTTGGTATTGGTGGATTTGACGAAGTTGAAACCTTCTCGTTATCAGCGGTATGTAGCGGTTCACCAAGATAACCAAACGTAATCTAAGTTATTATACAAAGAAAAAACGCCGTATGGCATACGGCGTTTGCATCGATTATCTAAAGCAGATCTCAGCCCAACGGGTGAGGCCAGCGGTGACTGAGCCAAAATCATTGCCTCGGACAATAGGAATATTGGGTAATTCTTGTTTTATGGCCTGACATAGGACGGGGGATTGGGCAGAGCCTCCTGTCATAAATATCGCGTTTGGTTGCACACCACCTTGTGTCACGGCTTCTTTAACCAGCTCTATCATTTTACTTTTTGGTGATTCGATAGCCTCTACCATCTGGTCACGGTGAATATTAATTTCGAGAGTCTCATTCATTAATTCAATATGAGCCAAGTAATTTTCACTGTCTGATAAAGCAATTTTCGCTTCTTCAGCGCGGCGCACTAAGCGATAGCCAAGGGTTTCATTATAAACCTCAATAAGACGCAGCAATTTTTCAGGCTCTTGTGCCTCTTGGCGTAATCGATTGAGCGCTGTTAAATTCTGTTTTGCATAAAATTCTTTTTGTGCTTCCACATTATTAATCGCGATAGGATTCCAAAACTGGCTTATCGGCATTTTAATTCCAGATACTGTTTGGCTGCTCATACCAAATGAGTCCATTAATTGTTTTAAAGCCAAATAAATATCAAGGTCGTTACCACCAATACGTTGACCAGTGTGAGCTAATAGACTTGCTGTTCGGTCGGTTTTACCTTGATAACTTGGCCCCATATTGATCAGTGAACAGTCGGTTGTGCCTCCACCGATATCGACAACTAATATAGTTTGGTCTTGCGTTAAAGCCGCTTCATATTCAAGCCCAGCGGCAACTGGCTCAAATTGAAAGGCAATATTTTTAAACCCAGCGCGTTTTGCGGCTTTAATAAGAATAGCTTCAGCTTGCTGATTAGCTAATTCACCACCACGGCCATGAAAGTTAATTGGGCGGCCAATGACAGTATCAGTAATTGTGTGTTGTAAATGCAGTTCGGCTTTTTGTTTAATATTCGCCATCATGGCGCACACTAAATCTTCAAAGAAACTGAGTTGCACTTCGTGAAGGCCTGAAGCACCAAGAAAGGATTTTGGTGACTTGACATAATAGACATCGCGAGGATCTTTTAGGTATAGCTCTAATGCTGCTTGGCCAAAAACAATATCCTCAGGAAGTAGTTCAATCCCTTCTTCACGGTTATATGCGATGGAACGCCTCAGTATTTGTTCGCCCACTTCATCTGACGGTAATATATTAAGATGACGGAATAAATGTTCAGAAACAGATTCTCGAGTTGGCGCGCAAAGGGTTGACGGAATATAAGCACTATCACCTTCTAATGGTAACAGTGTAGGCTTTCCCTTATCCATAATTGCGACCGCGCAGTTTGATGTTCCGTAGTCAAAACCAATAAACATTTTGCCCCCAATGCTTTAATTACTCGCCGAAAAGGCGGCAAACTTTACCGGAAGCGCTGGCGAATTACCACTACTAAAATGACATTGCAAATATGAATATAGTCGCAATCGTGTTATTTAAAGCGTGGAGTAATATTGGTGCAATTAATGAGCGAGTGCTGATCCTTACATGGCATAAAATAGCGCCCATTATAAAGATAGTAATAAGGGTATTTACAGATTGATACTGTGAGTGTATTGAAGCAAATAAAAATGAAGAAGCGATAATGGCTATCCATTTTCCAGCCGTGCCATACCACATGCCCGCATTAAGTAAAAAGCCTCTAAATATAATTTCTTCGCTAATCGGGGCTGCGATAATAATCGTTATTACATAGAGAAAAAAGGCAAAGCCAGTAATGTGACTGATACTTTCAAGCCACTCTTCTTGTGCTCCCAATAGCATATTGAGAAATATTAAGCCAAATATAGCCAAGATGGGGAGTTTTAATTCATTTAAATTGGTTTTACCGATAGGCATAAGTTTGAAGCTATTTTGGTAAAAAAACCAACAAACTAAGGCGCAAGGCAACAGTAATAGCAATGATATAGCGGGGATAGCATATTGGGATTGCAGTAACAAAAGTGCATTAGGCATCAACAGTATAATGAATGAAGAAAAAAACCAAGCGACAAATGCTCCGATGCAAATGAGTAAATGAGTGAGGCGGCTTTTAGGTGGATTCATATAAGTATATCCTTTTTTAATAACAACGTTAAATTCCTTAATTTCACTTAGTTAATATACAAAAATTTTAGATAAATTCATCTATTAAATGCATTGTATAGCAGTTAGTTAGCGCCTCCATGAGTGAGTAATAAAAAGTCATACCAAAGAAAAATAGAGGAATGAGTAAATTTAACGAAGTTATCTCAAATATTTATTTTAGCGAATGCCAATATAGGGTAGCTTAATGGAAAATCATTAAACATTCGCAAACTGGAGCTTATGGATGCTAATTGTAGAGATGTTAAGTACCGGAGATGAGGTACTGCATGGGCAAATTATTGATACTAACGCAGCTTGGTTATCTGATTGCTTTTTTCAAGAAGGCTTCCCACTGAGTGGGCGAACGACAGTTGGTGATAATCTGAACGACCTAGTACACACTTTACAAGCGCGAAGTCAACATGCAGATATTCTGATCGTTAATGGTGGACTAGGACCAACTCGTGATGATTTAAGTACTTTGGCGGCAGCAACGGCTGCTGGGGTGCCCTTAGTTGAGCATGCTGAATGGATTACGGTTATGGAACGCTATTTTGCTTCCAGAGAATGGGTAATGCCAGAAACGAATCGTAAGCAAGCGCTGTTACCGGAAGGTGCAGAATTGGTGGATAACCCGATTGGTACGGCATGTGGTTTTGCCATGGAGCTCAATGGTTGTTGGTTATTTTTTACGCCTGGCGTACCTTCAGAGTTTAAAGTGATGGTACATGATCAAATTTTGCCAAGATTACGCCAACGATATCCATTGAACGAACCCCCGTTATGCCTACGTTTAGCCAGTTTTGGACGAAGTGAGAGTAGTTTAGCTAAGCAATTTGATTCACTCGCTCTTCCGGAAGGCTGTGTACTTGGATACCGCTCCTCTATGCCTATTATTGAATTGAAACTCACAGGACCTGCAACATTGAAAGAGGAAATGTTAGCGCAATGGCAAGTGATCAAAGAAGGTGTTGGTGAAAATGTAGTTTTTGAGGGTATTGAAGGCTTACCTAGCGTGATATGCCGTGAGTTAAATGAAAAACAGCTTAGGGTTGCTATTTGTGAAGAGTTTAGCGCAGGTTTACTCAATTGGACTTTAAATGCAGTATCGGCCCCACTCAATGGCTGTAAAGTGATAAACCAACAAGAAGACCAGAGTTTATTAGCACTGATAGGCCATGCTAGTGAGGTCGCTAAACAAGAAAAAGCACATATTGGTTTAGCGGTTGGAGGCGCTAACGATGGCTGTCTATCATTAGCATTATATACATCCGAAAAAAGCTATGCCCAGCGTGTACGTTATATGCCAAGTAATCACAGTACTAAGGTCAAACAAGATGTCAGTGTGATGTTAATGTTGGATATGTTGCAACGTTGGCTCAAGGGGCGCGACGTTTTTGGCCAATATGAGTGGTTAGCGCAATCAGAGACATTAGTTCGTTAATATTACAATCTTCGCTGTGTTTGATATGTCAAAACACAGCGTTTTTTAATCACACATAATCATCATCGATTAGTGGGTTTACCTAGGGTTTTTATATTATATTTCAAATATTGGTATTTTTACTTAATAAACCTAAGGGTATTCATCTTATTTAAGTTTCGGGGGCGAGAAATAAGAATTTTTAAGATGAATTTAAATGGTTAGAAAAATCGATTTTGCTAAATAAACGCATAATTATTAAATTGGAGTGACTGTTTTAATGCTGACAAATTATTTTATGTTATAGGGTTATGATATGAGAAATATACACATCTTCCTTCCATTTTAAATGAGGCGTATTACGCATAAGGCATTATGAATATTTTAAAATAGCGGGTAATTAAGTAGGAAATAAACAAGGGTTACGATAATAGATATTATTTGGTATTTCCTTAGATAGTAGACTAGGATATGAAAGTATCGAGTGGGATGGACTAGAGAAAGTGGTAACTAGCTCGGTGTTTATTAAATACTGCTCCAGTATGGGTTGAAGGTTATTAGTAAGGATATAATCGAAGTGGATACTCCCATGATGGTAAAATGCTTATTTATGCGGGCTAGGAACGAGTTCAGTCTCCCCGCTGTAACGGATTAAAAAGGAATAATGAATTAGAACATGATATCTGCCAGTGTTTGCCAACATTGAGCGAACTGATCATTATTAATTTAACACTGACTCAAGCTTAGACAGTGATTTTTAACCATGGGTGGCTTAAAAATTTAAATTAACGAGGAATAATCCATTGAGTCTACTCACTGCGATTAACTGGCATTATTTTTTGGTGTATTAACAATGAAACGTACAAATGGTGTTTGGTATAAATTGGTTTTAAATTCCCCTTATTTACCAGACCGGCCTTAGATTTGAAAGATAGTGCTTAATTTTATTATCAAAGTGCATTCCATTTATTTTTATATTACCTATTTGGAATTATTTCATGTTTATATCACAGCATCATTGTAGTATCGCTAAATTCGCTATTCTATCTACTGTTTTTGCAGGAGCAGTAGTGTGTCAGTCTGTTGCACAAGCACAGCGTACACCCGTTGAAATTATTCATGATATGGGCGTGCAATTAATTAACGGTGATGGTGTTCCGGTCGATTTAATTAAAGGCCGTTATTATATCCATCAATCAGCTATACGAGGATATCCCCTCGGGCAGCTTCATCTAGGGATTTTATTTTATTTTGGTGATGGCGGCGTACAAAATACCGCTTGCGCGCAATGGTGGTTAGAAAAAGCATTACAGGCGGAAGGGGAAGTGCATGACATTGCAAAGGATTTTCTTTCTGACATTCAAAAAGAAACTGCAATGTCATCGTCTCGTGTGCTCATGACAGTGCCAGATCAAAAGCTGTGTCAGCAGTTACCTAAAATAGCAAATGACCATATTGGAGTGCATCCCTTTAAGTTAGAGCCAAAGCCAGAATCGAAAATTGATCTTGTATTACTGCAAAAGGCTATCATTTTAGTGCCCATATTTGACCCTACTATCCAATCGTTAAAAAGGAACCAATTTCAGACAAAAATTGCAGCTATTCCTAGCTTAAGCCATGTTATTCGTAGCAGTATTGAAATCTATGATGACGCACTAAATGGCTTATCAAAGAAATGGATATTACTTTCACGCCATATTTTAAATAATCAGGTGTCAGTAGAACAAATAAACCCGGTTGGTATTGTTAATCACTCCCCTGAAAAAACAGAACAAGTTACATCGGCTATCCCGTTATCACCTGAGCAACAAGGTGAGCTTGCCAAACATGCAACTGTACCAATGGCTTCATCAATAGAAGGATCAGCAAACGTTAAAGAGAAAGTTGCTGATTCATTGAATTCTGAAGTTTCTGAAAAAAGGGTTGATACAAAGCTAACTCAGTTGGCGTCTACGCTATCTAATTTGCCTAAGGATGGAATATTCCATTTTAGAATTGAACTGAAGGAAACCGTGGTTAAAGAGGAGGCGGCATCTGGAATGGAGAAAACGGTTGAAGTAGCCAAGAAGCCTTCGTCAGACATGAAACCTATGTATAATTTAGGGGGCGATCCTCGCACTGCATCCCCTCGGCATTACACATTGCAGATTGGTAGTGCCAGTTCACCGGCTGGTCTCTATGAACATGCGCGCCGCCATAAATTGTCAAATTATTTAGTGTATGAAACCGTTCGTCATGGTCGCCAATGGTATGTATTGGTTTATGGTGAATTCTCTAATATAGCTTCTGCAAAACGAGCATTGAAAAATTTACCCTCGGCAATTCAACGTGATAAGCCGTGGGTACGTAGTTTACGGCATGTTCAATCAGAACTTCATTAATGTATCGTGGGGCCTTAGGGGAGGTAATTAATCAATGGGGAGAGCAGACCGTATCTTTGTTATGGCATGCTGTAGTGAGACTTCCCCAGCCACGATAGCAACCAAACGTGAGTCGTTAAATAATGCGATTGAAGGCACCGATTTAATACCATACATCGGTGCTAGAGTAGGTGATTGAGCGATGTCAACGATGCCAAAATTAATGGCTGAGCTATCCAAATATAGAGGGAGTTGCTCAAAGATCGGTTGCATATTTTTACAAGGCTGGCACCAAGAGGCAGAAAAATAAATAATAGCTATCTGCCCTTGTTGTTCTGGATTAAAAAGCGCTTCTGTAAAACTTTGTTGATCGAGGTGTTTTATTATTGGCATAGTGTGAGCCATTATTTAATCATCACTTGGCAAATCGAAAATATGTTCATGAAGGTTATCAACAATGGTATTTGGCAAACAAGAGATAGAAGTAAGTAATTTATCTTTTTGATATACATCCACATGAGCGATATGCTTTGAGTCTAAATAGGAAGAGGAAACGGTATAGGTATAGTCGCCATTTCGAAAATCAACCTCATAGATTTTTCCATTGAATCTATCTCCCTTAGGGGTGAGATAACGTGCAGCTAATTGTTCAGGCTTTCTTACCATAGTGATATCAGGTTTTTGATTAAGTTTGCCGAATTGATAAATGTACTGACCATTTGCTAGGCTGATATTAACCTTTTTTTGGTTTTTATTCACACACTGGAATACTGTGACTGTGTGGGTATTGGCAAGGCCGATTGGGGAAAATAGGCTAGCCGATAGGATACAAAGCAGTATATGACAATAATTGGTCATAGTGATTTCCAAATGCACTTGTTATTTAACACCATATCTTACATGGCTATTTATGAAAGAATGAACCGAATATAGTGGTTATTTGCGATATATCACATAAGAGAATCAATCAACGGATACAGCACCTTTGGATTACGCCATCGATAGAAACTCAAGCTTAGTAAAATTAACAACCTAAGAAGTGATAGCTTAATAACCGCTCATGGAGAAAAGAAAAAGGATGATGCTATCACTTTGATGAAGTATTATGTTTTTTGAGCTTTTTTCCTTTTTACAATTTGATTACGTCTTTTCCATTTACGCATCTCTGTTTCGGAGTTGAATTTTTTGTATTTTCATACGCCATTATCTTATAAAGCATTGAGTGTTTTTAAGACGTAACCATATTTTGGGATTTAAAAAAGAAATGTTAAAAACAAACCCAAAGGAATAGGAATTTTCAGGGTGACTGGGTGATTGTGCCTGAGCATGGCTTTGATGAGCTTTGGTTGGGAGCGGCGGGCTGTTTTAGTCAATTAACTCATTTTTTAATATAATGGTCATGGCGAGGGTAAACAGGCAGTACCCATATCGTATATACAATGTTTAACGGTACCTAAAATGGCATGCAGAGATTAAATCTCAGGAAAAAGGACCAATAGATATAAAAGCCAGCAATCAAAATACATAAATAGCGTATTTTCTTATTTCTAATTATAAATAATGGCACTAGCAACGGTAAAATAACCAACATTGGTTCTAGTGTATATCTTCCTCCCATGGGTAACTGACATAAGTTTGTTATTTCACTCTCCCCAATCATCCATTCATAATCGGATATAGAAAAAACCGTTATCATCATGCATAAGAAAAACATATAAATGATAATTATTGTATTATATATGTATTTCATATAAATCAGATTCCTATAATCCCTTTTATGTAAAACACTACAAGTTTCTCATGTGGCGTTTTATCGCTTCTTCACTTTCATTTAGCCATTTTTACTTGGCGAGAGCCAAGAAGAGTCTATGGAGCAGGGCGGCTGCTCTATGAACAGCCTAATGCGGTGACCAATATTAGTTGGCCACGGTATGATTGTTATTTAATTACCACTCCCGTGTTGCAATCAGCTCCTCCGGATCTGCATCTAAAAAGCCGTATGCCCGAGCAATCAGGTAAAATGATTCGCCGATAGCATCACGGGCAACCGTTTCAATCTCACTGCCCGCCTCTTCAAAGGCATCTTGCAAATCGTTAAATTCTTCCGTTGACTGCTGTGTCAGCACATACAACTCCGCCAGTCCGTTCGGTGGATTGTTTTCCAGTGTCTCACACAATCGCAGAAGAATGGCCTCACCCTGCTTCACCAGATGATCAGGAAAATAGCTGTCATCATACATTTCACCTAATAAACGGAGCTTCAAAACGTCTGGGTTGGTTACGGGCATTTTTATTCCTTTTGAAAGCGTTATCCTAAAAACAAATTAATGCGGAGATATATTGTAGTGGCACACTGAATGAGAAGCGAGTTGACCAATTGAATAACGTGAGGGCGGTAGGCTTTTGTACGGTCTAATAATAGCGCGGTACCTATTTCCGTGTTTTGGGTTTGAAAAAATCAGCAATAGGCACTGTCAATAACACATTTTACAATGTTTGAATGTTTATTTGCGATTATTGCTATTTGGCGTTTGTTTCTGCTAGGGAAAATGCACTTTTAAACGAATGAGTAACATAATTTTTATCTTTTCTAGCTAACGACTTTGCTGGGTGCTATTTCTGTGGTGTCTGTGGTGGCATCAGTGCACTACCCAATATGCCTGTTTCTCTTAGGTTCCTCTCTTCTTTCGTATCTTATGATGGTAAAACCAAACACAATAGCATGAAAGCCTTTGCGTGCTAGGGGGCAAGATCTATTTTAGGAATTTGTGCGTTTGCTACCATTTCTTTTGAATGCAAATGTAAACTAATATCATTTGTACTAAGTACAAGGTAAGATAGCGCTATTATTTGTGCTATGGGTGGAGTCGGTGGCAGCGCTATGGGTTCTTTTTATGAAGCTGCTAGCCGCGCTGAGCATTGATGCGTTTACCAAATCGGGTAGATTTATCGGGCTTAAAGCGACAACTCACATTATTTAGAGATAGATGGAGGAAATTGGATGTTTGTAAAATCACTAACTTCAGGGCTCGTCTTAGTATCAGCCTTAGTATTGGCTGGTTGTGATCAATCTAAAGAAAAGGCAGAAACTTCTGCACCTGCAGAGAAACAAACGATCACTATCGAGCACGCTCAAGGTAAAACAGAAGTTCCTCGCCATCCTGAAAAAGTGTTTGTTATGAGTATGGAAACACTGGATATTATGGATGCCTTAGGCGCCCCAGTCGCTGGCCTACCAAAAACAAACGTTCAATTACCTGAATTTTTATCTAAGTATAACTCTCCGGATTACATCAACGCAGGCACACTATTTGAACCTGCTTATGAAGTGCTGAGCAATGCACAACCTGACTTAATTTTAGCTGGTAGCCGCGCTCGCGACGCATACGACAAACTCAGTGCTGTTGCGCCAACTATCTCAATGGATATTGATAATAAACGCTTTATTGATAGCTTAACTGAACGCACAACTGAATTAGGTATGCTATTCGGTAAGGAAGAACAAGCTAAAAAGCTGGTTTCTGATTTCAAAGAAAAAATTGCTCAAATCAAACAAAAAACACCAACCGCAGGTAAAGCGATGGTGATCTTAGTGAGTGGCGGTAAGATCTCTGCTTATGGTCCAGGCTCACGTTTTGGCTTCATCTTTGATGAACTGGGCTTTGAGCCTGCTTATGTCTTCACTGAAGATACTGGCAGACATGGCAACATTGTTAACGCAGAATTGCTAGTCAAACTGAATCCAGATTGGTTGTTTGTCATTGACCGTGATAGCGCAATTGGCCGCACAGATGCTCAGCCAGCAGCCCAAGTTTTAGACAATGCGTTAGTAAGAAAAACATCGGCATGGAATAAACAACAAGTGACTTATCTTGATCCGTCTGCCGTTTACATCGCTGGTGGCATTCAAACTTATTCTCAGTTAATGGATGATGTTAATAACGCATTAGAAAAAAACCAAACAAACTAATCAATGAAAACGCTTTATCTTTTTTTTGGAATTATCGCCTTATTGGTATTAGCGGTGATGAGTTTGTTTATTGGAGCGGGTGACGTGTCACCCGTTTCACTTTTCACCGATCCAGAGATGCAAGACATCTTTTTTATCAGTCGTATTCCTCGAACTATTTCCTTGATCCTAGCAGGCAGCGCTATGAGTGTTGCTGGGCTTATCATGCAACTTCTAACCCAAAACCGTTTTGTTGAACCCTCGTTGGCGGGAACAACACAGTCAGCGAGTTTGGGTTTATTATTTGTGATGATACTGTTCCCTACCGCCGATATTATGACCAAAATGGTAGTGGCAAGCGGGTTTGCATTGCTGGGTACAATGCTGTTTATGATGCTGTTGCGCAGGGTTATCTTAAAATCAGCGCTGATTGTGCCGCTGGTCGGCATAATGTTAGGAGCCGTTATTAGCGCACTGACAATCTTTACCGCGTATTCATTTGACCTGCTACAGTCATTAAGTGCTTGGATGAGCGGGGATTTTTCTAGCATCATTCAGGGGCGTTATGAGCTTTTATGGCTAGTCGGTTTACTCACATTACTTGCTTGTTGGATTGCGGATAGTTTCACGGTTGCGGGTATGGGGCGTGAGTTTGCCATCAACGTGGGGCTAAATTACCGTAAGGTAATGACAATTGGTTTATCGATTATTGCACTGATAAGCGGGGTTGTTGTTGTCGTTGTCGGGGCATTGCCATTCTTAGGACTGATTATCCCGAATCTCATTAGTTTAATTATGGGAGACAATATTCGTAAAACGCTGCCATGGATCTGTATTGCTGGCGGAGGGTTAGTTTTACTCTGTGATA
>NZ_JAMPQI010000041.1:0-22937 GCF_028482365.1 Providencia sp. PROV122
GGATAGTTGCTTTATTTCACTTAGGTTTAAAACGTGATACTGATAGAGTTAACAGTGCTACCAGAAGCATCAATATTATAGGACCAACTAATTTTACTCGTTGATATTGAAGAGCCTGTTACTTTTGGCACTGAAACACTTACTGATGGCACTGTAGTAGCCGAAACAGTAGGTTGAGTTATAGGTTGAACATTACTAATAGATGGTTTGCAGATATTAAAAGTACCACCAGAAACTAACTTAACTTCTTTTAGTGTTAATACTTTCATAAAATCCTCTCATATTATTTGTAAAGTTAAAATGAAATATGAATCTTTAATACTTTAAAAACTCATTTTCTGCTTAGTTAAATTTTAATGCACAATTTAACCGCGTTAATAATTAAATAAGTGAATCATTGCTGGAATAAGAAAAATCTTAATAGGTATAAACACTTATTCTATCAATCGATTGTTTTTTATATATTTTCATTCATTAAATTTAGTATACATATGAAAGATATAATTATTTTTATAATAAATAATCTTTCGATATTTATTATATTACTCGAATTTTCATTTTCATATTAATGATTAAATAAATGATTGATTGTTTATATATAGTTATATTATATCAAAATCAGCATATAGCTAGAAAATAAACGGATACATTAAGTGAATAATTACGATATGTAATTTTTGATATTTCGGATGGGGTTGTAGTTTACTGCGCTTCAAAAAAACTGTCTTTCGCATAGGTGTGTATTATGGAAAGCTATTATTTTTCTTGATGTTATTATTCTATCAAGAAAGTAGGGGGGTAATGACTCGCGTTGTAAAAAAGAATATTACTTAATGTGTTGCCTTTCCTATAATTCCAATTTAAAAATGTCACTTTCAATATAAAAATTTTTTTTATATATTAAATTGGAATAAAACAGTAACAAAGGATAGTTTGTACGACTAGTAATATTAAATAAAAAATGAAGCTACCCCTTGTTTCTTCGATTAGTTTTACAACTCGCTATTTTTAATACAGTGCTTGAAATTGCTTTTGTGATCATGCTGCCATTGCTCTAGTTCTTATGGTTCAGTTTATTTAGCGTGATTATCATGTGCTAAAGCGCTGTTGTTTCCGAGAAATAGAAAAGCCTCTGATGAGAGGCTTATTTTCGCCTTAAAAATTAGAAACTCTCGAGTTTTCAAGTGAAAGGTATGGCATTCAAAATTAATGATATGCACTTAAAATTAAGCGGGCACTCGCAGTTAAAAATAGCTATTTCCCGCTTTTCTGTCAGAGCTGAGTCTATGACTTTTGGCTCTTTTAAGGCATCAAGGGTAAATTTTGCGTCAAAAAGCACTGAGATATAACTCTCTAATGTTCTATGATATTTAATCACATCCTCAACAAACCAAGAAGTGGCGCATAACAGACATACAGACAAATTCACTGTTTTCATTTTTCATAAATGATGAGGACTTTGCCGTACACATCGAGTATTCGACAGAAAAATAAAGATAGTTCTAATTCGAATATGTAAAGCGACATTGACAAAATTATTTTCTCTGGCGGTGCCAAGTATTCTTAACCATATAGTCAAAATAACGCTCTGATTTAACATGAATAAACTGTAGCGGTTTTTTCATATTACCAAATAAAGGTATTCCATCACCTAACAGAATTGGGACAATAGTGATTATCATTTCATCAATTAAATCTTCTGCCAAACACTGTTTCGCAACAGAACCTCCGTCAATATAAAGCGTTTTAAACCCAGCGCAGTGTATTGAGCTTATTACATCTTTAATCTCGCCACGCACTAAATGAACAGCTTTCCCTATGAGTTTTACTGGTATTTCTCTGATTGAGTTCGACAAGACAAACACTGGTTTATCATATGGCCACTCTCCATCAAAACCACATACAGTTTCAAAAGTCGTTCGACCCATAACAACAGCATCAATTCTTTGCATAAAATCCGAAAAGCCCATATCGTTTTGATCTGGGTTAGGGATAGAGAATAACCAATCTAATTGGTTATTTGCATCTGCTATATAACCATCTAGGCTCGTTGCAATATAAATGATGTTACGATGCATATAGTAGCTTCCTGAAAAATAAAATAGTTAAATCAGTGAAAGTTTTTCTATTTGTCAGTATCTCATTTTTTAGCATTACATCAATGCGAATGAATCCATAATGTCACAATAGAGCACTTAAAGAACCACATAGAGATGTATTATTGAAATCTCAGGCTTGTTTAGTAGTATTATGACTAATGTCGCTTTTCTTATGTCAAGCCCACTCGTTAATAAAGCTAAAATGATAGTTATTTTTTATAAACAAACCATTCCGTTATCTCGATTGATTTCGCTTTACATTCATAACTATTTGTTTAAGCTGTGATATCTTATTAACTCACTATGGTCATATCAGCTATGCGTGTTCGGTGTTCATCCCGATTACTGATTATTAATTCGTCTAGACAAGTATTACTATTTCGCTTTGTTCATACGAACGATGCTTTAGCTGGCAGATCATACTGGGCAACGCCAGGTGGTGGTGTTGAGCATGGTGAATCTTTTGAACAAGCGGCTATCAGAGAGCTGAAAGAAGAAACCGGCATTATCAGGGATAATATTGGAAAATGTGTTGCACAAAGAACTTTTGAAATGACACTTCCCAGTGGCGAAACGGTGCTAGCAAAAGAGCGCTTTTTTATCGTCTTTTCCAATGAAGAAGAGATCCACACTAATGGATGGTCTAATAACGAAAAATCTGTTATTAGTCGCTACTATTGGTGGGAGTTAGATGAACTAACCCGGAGCAACGAAATAATATATCCTAATGATATTACAACGTTAATCTCTAATAATTTTGATAAATGATAGCCAATATTTAATTTGTTCGCCCCTGTATGGCTTTCAGCATACCATCACCATACAGTGGTAGATTAGAGAGCGTGAAAGCTGTCATCTGTAGATCAATGTAATTTATTCATCTTTATCATAACAAAAAAGTAAAGCTCTTCGCTTTGTAAACATTTAATTCTGCATTTCTTAACATGGTTAAACTACGAGATAATTAAGAAGGAAAATAAGGAGATAATGATGCAGAAGTTGATCATCCAAGTAGGGGTGTTAGTGTCGTTAGCCGTAATAAGTAATGGGTATGCCTCAAATCTTGAATTAAGCCCTGAATCAAAAAATTTCTATGAATCCTGCCTAAATATGAGTGAAGATTTGGTCTTTAACGGAAGTTATCAATATCTCTGCGAGTTTAAAGGCCAAAAAATTGCACAGATTTATACAACGTACAAAGCTAATCTATATCGTCAAGAGCGACTTAAAAACCAGTTACCTAAAAATAATGTTGAGTATCAGACTGAAAATGTCGAGGTAATTTACAAGTGGTTACCACCTAATAAACTCAGATTAACGATAACTTATGATAACGGTATTGAGCAGTACATATATTATTTTATCGAAAACAAAGACAGCACAATTGTTTTCCATGAAATAAATACCGGCTACTAGTACTAAAGTAGCCGCAAGTAAATCTTCAACAAGGCAGGTGGTGTCGAACTGCAGTCAAGCTAGTCTGGACATACAGATGAAGAACGTACACTTCACATGTAGACAAAATTTGGTCTAAAAAATCGATTAACAAACAGTGTGTGAATATTGTGTATATTTTTTGATTTAATTTCGTTACTTTTACCTCACATTTTTCTGCCCATAATAATTTGACTTATGAAGAAAAAGAGCTTAACTTGTGAACCCATTCCATTAAGCATCATCCCTTTTTTATTGCATCTAATTTAAGATAAATTGAACAACAAAGTCATAAGGATATCGGATAGGTCTTAGTATGCATATTATTATAGCAGCAATTTCAGCATTAGCTGCGCTTGTATGGGCGCTACATTCATTACAAAACTCAGGTGTAGACCTTAATTCCTTTAATCCATTTACTTGGGCCCGACGGAGAAAGTGGCAAAAACAATATGGGGTAAAACCAATCTATAATTTGTCGACGGCAACGGAAGCCGCTGCAGTCATTATTGTTGGTGCATTGAAGCAGGAAGGTGAAATATCCCGTGAACAAAAACAAACGGTTATTAACCTGTTTATAGAGAATTTTAATCTAGAAACTCAAGATGCAGTGGATTTGTTTTCTTCATCATCACACCTTGTACATAATGAAATAAACTTTGATCAAAGTATCCCTCATATACTGAAATTAAGTATTACTCAGTTTACGCCCGCAATGGTTGAGACATTCCTATCATTATTGGAGAAAGTCATCATGTTAGAGGGTGAGCCGACAAAAGGGCAAATAAATATAATTGAAAATGTGCGGAACGAATTTAAAAGAATGAAGAAAAAGAGTTTAGGCTGGAAAAATTAGTTCTTTCATTTAAAGAAGGGCGCTGAGCATTGAGTAAAATGAGAAGTTTATAGTTATGCTGAATGGCATTACACCCTGTCAGTAAACATGAAAGAACAAGTAAAATGCTACAGTGCCTTCCTACTTTGCATCCCCCCGATAATGCAGGAAAGAGTACCGATGAGAAGACCTTATCGGTATTCAGACAAATTTATTTTGTGACGAATAATAAATAATCAAAACATTAGGGAAAGCAAAACATGTATTCATGAGGCTATCTAAACGTTTTCATTTGTTGAAGGATAAATAAACAGAATTATTTACAAGCGCTTATTTTGTGATATTTATTGAAATAGGAATATTGACTGCAACTTCATACTCTAAGCGATTGACGGTAGTTACTTTAGGTTGAAATAACTTAGAATGATATTTTCACAGGAGTAAAGTTACCATAAACCGTCCATAAAATTTTTGGGCTTCCCGTTTATACTCCCTTATCATGAAAAACCACACATTGAATACATAGCGAATTTTAGTTCCATTGAGCAATTAAACCTATATCGTTATGGAATGTTCATTATTAAATGGTTTAATTGGCTTTATTTCTTTCAAATTAAGATTGCTTTTAAAAAAGTAATCATCAATTAATAGCTAATATTCAACGAATAATTTTTTTTGACCTTTTAATTTGTAAAATAAGAAAAATACACAATAATAAGTAACCACCAAAAATATTTTTATAGATAGTTTGATCACAAAGGTAGTTGATTCGCCTCGCTATGGCAGCTTAATACAAATATATTCAGCTCAATATTCTCCTATTTCAGACACACCACATTGCTTACAAATAAGTGGTTTTTACAACGATGCAAGTTGGGGAACTGATTGCGACCCAGAAAATAAAGCCACATTATTTAAACAGGATATGAAAGGTCATTTACAAGCAATGTACTACGTTGATAATCCGCTATCACCAAATCAACCAAATGAATATTTGTATTTATTTAACCACTCAATTTACTATGATTTGTTTTATGGGAAAATACGTACAACTCAACAATTAGATGAAAATAATTGGAACAAATGGCTAATCGAACTTGCACCAAGTAATAATTAATTTGTGCTTAAGCTGCTCTGGTAGTTACTGGTTATTTATACTGGTACCTGCCAGATTATTCTGTCGTGCGTCAGTGATTCAAAAGGCACTGTGGCAATCAGCGATTTGTCGCTAAACTGATACCCCATATAAAGTCTATAAAACCTTG
This sequence comes from Providencia sp. PROV122, assembly GCF_028482365.1. NCBI lineage: Bacteria > Pseudomonadati > Pseudomonadota > Gammaproteobacteria > Enterobacterales > Morganellaceae > Providencia > Providencia sp. PROV122. The sequence continues at coordinate 5,634 of NZ_JAMPQI010000041.1, forward strand.
CCTATATAGATTAGATGCTCGTTTTTACACATTGGGGCACTTCAATCATTGGTTAATTATTTGATATAGAGATAGCATGGCAGCACCAAGCGAGGCACTCTCTGAACCTATTGATGAATGAACTACTTTAACCATAGGTCTTTCCGGATCAAGACGATACTGCAACCAATCCGTGATATCTTCTGCAAAGCGAGAAGTTATCTCTTTCGGCATTGCTCCGCCAATTATGATAAGTTGTGGGTCTAACCATTGAAGGCATCCTAAAACAGTGTCTTCAAGTTGTTTTAATGACCGTTGATACCAAGTCTCTATAACTATATCTTTTTTCTTTATAAGACCAAGCAATTCCTCTTCATCGTAACCCGCAGCACTGAGAGTGCCGAGCAAATCTTTATAAGATGGCCGATGGGTTCCAGTAGGAAAGGCCATACCAACTTCGCCAGCATTTCTAAAGCCGCCCGTCAGTAATTTATGATCTGCAATAATCCCTGCACCTATACCATATCCTAGTTCTAATACGGTTAAGTCTCGGTATTGATTCCACTGACCTGAGTACAATTCTCCAATAGCAGCAGCATTAGCGTTATTCTCAACCCAAGTCGGCCAAGGGAGGTTAGCCTGAAATTCAGCTTGCAGATCGGCATCGCGCCAGCTTTTTAGCCAAGTAACGCATTGTCTTTTTTTTCCATCTGATTTCACGAAACCGGGTACAGCATATCCTACGCCAAGGATCCTGGCATGTTGAAGCTTCAATTTTTTTAGCGTGCTATTAACCATTTTCTTAATTTGGTCAAGAGTGGCTATGAGAGGTTGGTTTTCTAGATGTACTTCTGATGTGCTGAAAATTTTTTTTCCACAAAAATCAACAAGCGCAAGATCAATAAAACCAGAACTAAAGGAGACGCCAATTGAGCAAGCTCCTCCGGGATTTAGTTTTAGAGGAAGAGAAGGCTGGCCTCTTTGTCCAATATTCTTCTCACCTTCAACAATTAACCCAGAAAAAATGAGCTCACGACATTGTTGTGTTATCGCGCCAGGTGTTAAGTTGGATAATTTAGCTAACTCGGCTCGGGAAATCGGTCCGTACCTGCGAATTAATTCCAGTAGTAACCGTTGAGTTGGCTTTAGGTCCAATACTTCTGGTTTATCTGTCATTGACAACTTCCGATACTATAAATTAATTCCATTGTAGCCCTGCATCCTCAATTAAAGATTGTAAATACGGAATATCATCATGACTGAGAATGTCAATAAGGCCTTCTTGAAGCCATTCAATGATTTCAGCACGACAGTCACAGCCAAATTTAAGTAGATATTGCTCTAAAGGGGAGATGCCGTTTTTATTTTCATGCAAGTACAGCCGTACACCCAACCCCGCCGCCTTATATGCTCTCAAATCGTCGATATGTGTATACTCATATTCCACACAAACACAACTTGCATTTGAGGCAGAAACGGCAGCTAATTGGTCATTGTATCGCTCAATAGTGACAACCTGCAATGCTAATTGCGGTATCTTTTCTTTTACTTTGTTGATTAATACGTGATTAAATCCAAGTAATTGAATGTGTGATATCGCATTCGGAACTGAACTTAAGACGTCGACTAGATGTTCAATAAATTCATCAACTCTACGCCGCTGCTTAACTTCAACAATCAATCCAACCTGATTGGCCACAGCCCATTTTATAACATCTTTCAGTAGCGGTATTTTTGTGCCTTCAAACTTATTATTAAATTTTACGCCGAAATCATACCGAGACAGTTGTGTGTACGTCATCTCCTCAACAAAACCCGTTCCTGTTGAGACTCTATCTATACGATGGTCATGAGTAACCACGATTTGATTATCTACGGTTAAGTGAATATCTATCTCAATGCAATGTGTACCAGCTTCCAATGCACCAATGAATGCAGGCATGGTGTTTTCAGGGTATTTGCTGGCATACCCTCGGTGACTGTTTGCTAAAACAACACCTTCTTTTGCTCTATGAAATTCAAAATCCATGATAAAACCCTCAATTTATTTTCGATTAAGTTTATCATTTAAATTTAATATGTAAAATAACATTTAAGTCTTTAACTTTATATGTGCCATGTATATAGTTGATTTCAATAGGGTTAAAATTAAATTTCTACTTTTGTTTTATTTTGATGAGCTAAATCACATTAATATAACATTTAATATGTAAATTTAATAAGAAATTATTTCGATTAAGGAAGGCCGATAATGTCTACCCTGATATTAAAAGGTGTTACAAAGCAATTTGGCGATTTTTATGCCGCCCGCGATATCAGTCTTACCGCTGAAGAGGGGGAATTTGTCACTTTGCTCGGGCCGAGTGGTTGTGGAAAAACCACTTTATTAAAAATGATAAGTGGCTTTCACCAACCAGATAGTGGAGAGATCATTTTAAATGGCAAGCCTATAACAAACCTTCCACCAGAAAAAAGAAACACGGCCATGTGTTTTCAATCTTATGCTTTGTTTCCGCATCTCAACGTTTCACACAATATCTGTTTTGGCTTGAAGCAAAAAAAAGTCTCCATTAGCAACCAACAAGAAAGATTAGAAGAATCCCTAAAACAAGTCGGTTTAGTAGAGCAGCGTTTGAAGATGCCATCACAACTATCAGGAGGACAGCAACAGCGTGTAGCTTTGGCTAGAGCGATGATCACTAGGCCGGATTTGGTTTTGTTTGACGAACCACTATCTAACTTAGATGCGAAATTACGCGAAAGTGTGAGGTTTGAAATTAAAGAGCTACAACGCCTCTACCAACTAACTTCGATTTATGTCACGCACGATCAGGCTGAGGCCTTGTCTATATCAGATAAAATCGTTGTGCTAAATGGAGGGAGTATTGCGCAAGTGGGCTCGCCAGAGGACGTTTATTACCACCCAAACAGCCGCTTTGTTGCGGATTTTATTGGTGCAGCGAATATTGATGAGGCACATGTTGAACCCGCTGAGCAGCCAGAATACTACCGTATCGCCTGTAAGCTTGGTAACTTCTATGTTAAATCCGCAAATCCTCCCTCAGCAAAACATTGCTATATTTGTTGGCGTCCTGAGGATGTGAAATTTGTTCAAGCCCCATCTTCTATCCAAAATAGATTTTCTTTGGTCATAGAAAAAATGGCATTTATGGGCAATCTCACTGAAGCGTGGGGTTCCAACGATAATAAATCACTCTCAGTTCGTTTGCAGCTTGTGAAGAAACCGCCTATTACCATCGGAGAGCGTGCCGAATTTTACTTGCCTGAGGATGCAATTCACTTTTTAGAGCCGGTTACGGAGGGGAAGAGATGAATTGGAAAAATGAGGTAAAGGCATGGCTATTAATGAGCACAGGGCTTGGAACGATCCTTCTTCTGATGGGATCAACTTTTTATGTCGTTATTACCCAAAGCTTCGGTTTATTTAACATGACGGGGGAAAGTGAATTTTCACTGGCGTTTTGGGCAAACATCATAGGTGACTCCGTCTTACTTAGTGCGTTGTATTACACCGTAAAAGTTTCGGTGCTTGGTGCGTTTGGTGCAGTTCTGCTTTCATATCCTATCGCACTCTGGCTAAGACAACCCATGTACGGAAAAGAGGTTGTGATCGGAGTGCTTCGAGCCCCCATGTTCATTCCAGGTTTAGTGGCTGCATTTTTGTTTGTAAATATCATCGCCTATCATGGAGTGATAAACAGTTTACTTCAACTATTGGGAATAACAGACTCCCCATTGCGTATGCAAAATGATGATTTTGGATGGGGGGTTATCATTCTTCAAATATGGAAAAACCTTCCTTTTGCATTGATTTTAGTTGGCGGTGCTGTCAATTCGATTAGAGATGAGATACTTGATGCGGCAAGTAATTTCGGTGCTAATAGATGGCGGAGATTCGTAGATGTCGTCTTCCCTCTAACACTCCCCGCGGTACAAGTTTCTCTAATACTTATCTTTATTGGTGCGGTGGGGGATTTTGCATTCTTCTCTGTGGCCGGTCCCCGTAACACTTACTCCCTTGCACGCCTGATGCAAGCTACCGCAATGGAATACGGTGAATGGAATAACTCAGCCGTTATTGCCGTCATAATAATGTTAATTTCCGCGATTGGAACGCTGCTCATTGCGACTGTGTTAACCCCGTTGGCTACCAAGAAGGGGGAGGTTAAATGAACACCATAAAGACCAATAATGGACGGAAAGTTGTAAAAATTTCATTGATTTTTTTCATCTTCATTAATGTTGTTTGGTTAGGTTTGCCTTTTACTATGGCAATCTTGTGGTCCTTGGTTGACCCACAACACCCATGGAGTTATCCAGACCTTTTTCCTCAAAAATTATCTTTAGCGCGGTGGAAAATTGTTTGGGAACAAACATCGCTAGCAACCGCGCTTTTCAATAGTTATACCATCGCTCCTGCTGTTGCTATTTTGAGCTTATTGCTTGCGACACCTACAGCCTATGCTTTCGGAAGAATGACATTTAAAGGCAAAGCAGTTGCGGAAATGCTAACGCTCATTCCACTGGTTATGCCGGGCATGATTATCGGTATCTTCTTCAGTTCAATGTTAATAAGTTTAAATATCAGCAATACTTTTATGAGCATTGTAATTGGCCATACCGTTCTTACGCTCCCTTACTCAATTCGCATAATGTCAGCGGGGTTCAAGTCGATACCACAAGACATAATCGACGCGTCGCGTGACATGGGAGCTAGTTTTTGGGGGACGTTCTGCAATGCTTTTTTACCCATGCTAAAGCCAAGTTTACTGGCTTCATTAATATTTTGTCTGGTTCGAAGTTTAGAAGAGTTTAGTATTTCATTTGTACTGGGCTCGCCAGATTTTATCACTGTTCCCACGATACTGTATTCATTCTTAGGGTATTCCTTTGTTCGTCCAGATGCCGCTGTTGTTTCAATGATCTTGGTGATACCCAACGTTATATTGATGATAATTATTGAGCGCCTGTTAAAAGGCAATTATTTGTCTCAATCCACAGGAAAAGCATAACATTCACTAGAGGTAGTCAAATTATGAAAAAAATATCATTGGCGCTCTTACTGGGAGTCGCAGTTATATCAACCTCTTACGCTCAAGATGTAGATAAAAATTCCTTTCCTAACTGGGATAAGGTGATAAAGCAAGCAAAACAAGAAGGAGAGGTTACATTTAACATTTGGTACTTGCAGCCGCAGTGGCGTAATTTTGTGAAGGGATTCGAAGATGAATATGGAATAAAAGTACAAATCTCAGAAGGAACCATTGATGGAAATATGAATAAACTTTTAGCCGAATCAAAAAAACAGAGTGGTAAAATTGATGTAATGGCCTTATCCATTGCTCAACTGCCTATTACTTTAAAAGCTAATGCAATCAGTAAAGTTGACTGGCTCCCAGGCTATGAGAATGGAGTTCATACAATACAAAACATCGATACACAGGGGTATGCCGTCGCTTTTTGGGGAAATCAAACTGGATTCGCCTATGACCCCAAACAATTTGGCGATCAAGCTCTTCCTCAAACGCTCGATGACCTTCAGGCGTTTATCGATGCAAATCCCAATCGTTTTGGATATAACGATCCCAATAACGGAGGCGCTGGTGAAGCCTTCATTCAGCGTATTGTCACACTCAAAAGCGGTGAGTTTGATAGCAGTGCAACGAAGATTGATCCAAAGGTGATTAAAGGTTGGTCTTCTGGCTGGGCGTGGTTTACTAAAAACAAATCTAGTATTACGCAAACCGCATCTGGCGCCGATAGTCTCACACGTTTAAATGATGGAGAGTTGATGTTGGTTCCAGCTTGGGAAGATCATATGCTAGGCTTGCAACACAATGGAGCAATAACTTCAAGATTAAAATTTTATGTCCCCAAATTTGGCATGCCAGGGGGAGGGAATGTTGTAACCATCGCTGCAAATAGTCAACACCCAAATGCCTCCGCTGTTTTTATTAACTGGTTGATTCAACCTAAAACTCAGCAAGCGCTGAAAGAGACCTTTGGCACTTCCCCCATGACTAAAATGGCTACTGCTAATCAGGTGTCAGACGTGAAATTCTATGGGAAAGACTATAGTATGCTATTCCGCAAGGAGTTCGTGCGAAATGTGACAATGAAGTAAAATTTTTATTGTCGACACGAAAAATGATACTTTCTTGAGGGGAGAGGTTAAAAAATCAAAATATTTTCTCCAATCCCCAAGTTCTTTATAAACCGCTCTCCAGAGGCAATCTATTTGCACGCAATATAATATTCTTTCAAAGGTCATTCGGTGTTCAAATGACTCCATATTAGCATAAGTTGAAATGGTCTACGGCCCTGTTGCTCTGTTTACATGGTTTTAGGCATAGTCATTTTCTGTATTTTGAATTTTGGTGAAACCATTATAACAACCCATTTACTGATTTTTATACCGGAAATATCAACACGCTCTAGTGAAATATATGATAGCTCGCTAAATAATTTTTATATAAAAAATATTTAAGCCATCATAAAAAATGTGTTTGACCTTAATATCCATTTTTATTATTGCCGCTGTAGTTTTCATAAAACTGATAATGCAAAAAAATTTAAAAATACAATCAAGCATGATATTTTTTACATATAGACACAGTTGGATATAGTTTTTTTTGTGTATATCACTGAGGTAATTTATTTATCATTATGATAAATAAGAATATTGTGTTTTTTTTAAAAATCATTATCAAATTATCTAATTTGGATATGCTATATATTTTATTTAAAAGTATTAAAATATTCTAATTTAAAAATTAATAACTTTTCTCTTAACCTGACATGTTCATTTTTGGTGTTATATTTCGTCACTTAAAGATGATTCATAATAGACTGTTCCGTGAGATTGCCTGTTAATGCCATATTCAGGCCATTTGTAATTTTTTGTACACAAAAATTCGTTTACTCGTTGTAGTAAATTATTGGCTTTGTGTTTTTTAGAAATTTGATTTTGTAGGCAATCTCACGTAGGTTAGTAATAAGAAAACACAGAAAACGTGTATTTTTAAGTGATGCTGATGCTGATGCTGATGTAGGTTGGAGTTAGGGGGATTAGGATTGGTATAATATGAAGCTGTTACATTCACAAAAATTTCTTAACTTAACACAGCGTCAAATATACTCTAAGGCTATCAGTGACGAAATTTATTCAGCGTTTAATGATAGGAAAGGGGGGTAACTGAGTGACTTGATATTTTTCAATAGCAAGTTTCACGTGTGAACGTAATGTATCTCGTATGATTTTAGATTTTCTTATATTGATATTGAATATATTTGCTGTACCTATAGAAAAATTTATTAGTCGGATGTTAAATCGATTCTCCTATTTAAGATTTAAAAAATTATGCTGATAGCAGTGCTTTATTGAATTAAAAGAATTACAAGGTGCTATAAACTGAAAATAGCAATGCCATGACTCCCTATAGTAAAGAGCTTTTCTGTAATCTAACAATTAATTCATATGTTTTATTTTTTATATGGTCAATTCTATATGGGATGCTCTGATATTGATAGCAACATTTAAATAGACCTATTCATTTATAATTAGCTTAAATAAAGCACATGTTTAAGTGTATTTTTATATTACAGTAACTTAAGTGTACGTATGACCTTTTTTGATTGATTTTTTGTTACCTAAATGCACTTAGAATTATAGAGAAAATATATTTTAATTTTGATTAAATTCAACAAATCTGATGTTTATTTAAAACTACACTGAGGTAAAGGCAATGCTCTTTTGGACTAAAGGTAAAAGAGCATGACCTTTATTTCTATGGACTGAAATAAAGAGGTATTAATCAATGACTCTTAAAATTGAATGTTTATCTCAATTTATTATTTAACCTGATTCAATAGGAATTTAATTATGTCGTTTAAAACTAACCTGCTTTCTGCTGCTCTATTAGCTGGTTTTTCTGTCGCTAGCTTGAATGCAATGGCAGCACCTTCTGCAGAAGTGACACTGCAAGGGATCCTGACTAAAACTACCTGTGATGTCACTATCAACGGAGGCAAATCAATATTAAACGTCGGCGTTTTCAATAATAAAGTTGGTGGCGCAGACGCAAGCTTCCCTGCAATTAATGCCATCACTAAAGCTGTCGATATGCCTGTGACACTAGTTGGCTGTGCTGACGGTGAAAACGGTGAATTGATTATTCAAGGTATTACCTCTACGGGTAATAACGAGCAAAATGTGTTCGTTGCTAATGATTCACAAACTGTTGGTTTTATGATTCAAGATGATGCCAATACCATCATCACTAATGGTAAAGGTCCTGTAGTTGATATTGGTGCGGGCAATACTGAAGGTCAATATACATTTAAAGTAGGTATGGCAACAACCACAGCAACTCCAGATGTAGGTGCATATAGCGCGCCAGTTCTGATCGCTTACATCGTTGACTAATACTATTAAGTCGACAGAGCATAACTGGGTAAGGCGGCATAGCTGCCTTGCCTTCTTCTCGTGAAAGAGTTGAGGATCCGTAAATGCGAAACATTCGATTAGTGCAAGGGTTATGCAGTACGCTGCTATGGTTATCTACAACCTCGTTGGCAGGCATTGCCATCGATACCACTCGAGTGATTTTCACTGCAAATGACAATACGAGAGGAGTCAGCGTCGGTGTTACTAGCTCAAGTCAATCACTAACCCCTTATCTTGTTAAAGCTCAAGTACTAAACAACCCATTCGGTGATAAAGGAGAAACACCATTTTTGGTATCACCTTCTTTATTTCGTTTAGAGCCTGGTACTACGAATCAAGTGCGCGTCATGAAAAAAGCCACCGTTTTACCACAAGATAAAGAGTCAGTCTTTTATTTACGCACGGTAGCGATTCCAACCAGTGAAAATAATTTAGAGCGGCCACAAAACAATATCGGTGGCACAGTACAGGTATCAACAGGGAATGTAATTAAACTGTTTTATCGCCCTAATAATCTGGGGATGACCCAGCAGCAAGCGACTAAATTACTAAAATTTACCCGCGCGAATGGGGGGGTCAAAGTTTCAAATCCAACGCCTTATTATATCACGTTAACAGGCCTCAAAATTGGCGATAAAAATGTGCCATTAAGTGTGAAACTTAATAACAACATGATTGCACCTTTCAGTGATTATACCTACCACCAAGTACCTCAACAAGGCGCCGTCGAGTGGATATCCATTAATGATTACGGTGGAGCGGAGGTATCACATGGGCAAGTACAATAAACACCTTGGCTTTCTCTTCCTCTTCTTATGTGGGGGGGCTTTTGCTAAAGGAAATGAAACAGAAATCAGTGCCATGATTAACGATGATATAGGATGCGAGATACGCTTACCCAGCTCATTGGAGTTTACCCCTCAGCGAACATCCGCTTTTCAAGGGGTAACGACGACCTATGAAATTAAACCATTAAGAGCACAATTATTGTGTGTTGATAAAACAGCAGAGCTGACCCCTAAATTAACATTGGACGGCAATACTCCTTATAGCGAAAACAGCATCTTTCTTGATGGTATACCGAACAGTGTGGGTTTTATGTTGCGCGTGAGTGATGGCACACCAATATCATTGGGAGATTTTTTCCAATTAGATAAGGCTATTAAACGAGGTGAGCCAGTGTTCCTGACGCCATTAAATTTAGCCAACCATCATCAAGTTGAAGAAATTTTTTTAGTGGGGTTAGTCGGACCTATTGACGGCAATGCAGTGCCCGGAAAGTTCTCTGCAGCATTAACTTTTAATCTTATTTTTCAGTAACAACAAATAGGACAAGAATATGCAACACATGAAAAAAATAACCTCCATGTTATTGCTTACAAGTGTGTTAGGTATCTCGCTCACGGGGTATCCAGCGATAGCTGCACAAACTACCACCACCACCATCACCGCAAGCATTGTGGGTGGCGCCTGTGATATTTCAGTACCGCCGTCTGTGCCTTTTGGAGAAGTACAAGCTGTCGATATTATCAATGAAAATGGTATTTCTGAAATGTTTGATATTAAGCTAGATGCCTGTAATGGATATGGTTTAACCCCATCCATTAAAGTGACCGGTGATATCGACTCGAGTTCAGGTGAAGACCTTTTTATCACCCCGACAAGCACCAGCCAAGGCTATGGCGTGTTGCTATCAACTGCGGGAAATACCTATTTTGCTCAAAATGACAATCTTGCCAAAAATGACACCATTAGTGCCAAAGGTAACGATTGGAATACCAAATTTGCCTCAGTTTTGGACGGTACAATCCCAATGAAAGCCACTCTAAGTTGCGGGGGGTGTGTGGACACTAAACTGAAAGGTGGCGCATTGAACGCCTCGATCACTTTTAATTTTTTATATCAGTAGAATACAAATTCTCGATAGGGTAATAGGCGCTATCGAGTTAAGACAAGATTAGGCTGATTTTGAGGCACCCTATGACAATAACATTAAAATTTTCGTTACTCACTTTCATGACTGGGCTGTTATTGCCAATGGCTGAGCTTCATGCAGGCACAGCATCTCAAGATGTCAAATTTCTCGCTACCTTTTACGGAGGCGGTTGTGATATCTCTGTTCCACCAAATTTTAAATTTAACAATGGTGACCCAGTGATGCGGGACTCCGTTGCCGCGGGGAATGAATCCCTTGAAATACCATTAACGATATCGAAGTGTGATGGCTACTTTATGAAGCCTAAAATTATGGTATCTGGTACATCAAGTTCAATGCAAGGAACACAATTGTTTGCAGATGCTTCAAGTAGTGCGAAAGGCTACGGCATTTTACTGTCAACAGCAGGGAATTCAGGGTGGTCTGAGAATACTAACCTTGCTGAAAGTGGGGTAGTGGATGCCAAAAATTGGCCTTCTGGTGGTACAAATAGCGTCATCGGTTTGAATGGGAATTTAACGTTTAATGCCAAATTAAGTTGTGGTGCCTGTGCATCAAATGCCAATTTAAATGGCGGTATTTTAACATCGACCGTGACCTTTACTTTCGCTTATAACTAGCCTCGAGGTAGATATGTTAACCCATCGTTTTTTCCGTTGTGTCCAATTGCAGGTCATCTTGATGTCTGCGGTATTTACTGTCACTTCATTGGCAGCCGAAGGGGGATTGCGTTTAACACAAACTCGAGTCGTGTTTAATGGTGGCGATAATAGTGCCAAAGTGGCTATTAAAAATAATAGCGAGCAAGTTTATTTGGTAAAAGTGGATGTGATGAACACTCAGGAAGGGAATGCAGATATGCCAGCCCCTCCATTTTTAGTAACGCCACCGTTGTCGCGGTTAGAAGCCTTGAGCCAAAATACCTCACTGGTTGTGCGCAATGGTGCAGAAAAGCTACCAAATGACCGTGAATCTGTCTTTTATCTCAGCTTTTTGGCGATCCCTTCCACGAAAAAATGGGCTAATAGCGATGAAAACATGACCAGCGCACAAGTTTCCGTTGGCGTTCGTAATGTAATCAAGCTGTTTTATCGCCCCGCTAATTTACCCATCACCGTGGAGCAGGCGGCGCGTAAATTGACCTTCAGCCAGAAAGGCCAACAATTAAAGGTCACTAACCCAACGCCTTATTACCTGACGCTTGCACAATTAAAAACAGATCAGCATGGGGTCGATCTTCGTAATGCCGAGCCCATGCTCGCCCCATTTTCAACCCGTCATTACTCAGTCCATGGCAAAGTGACCCAAGCGCAATGGGCGGTGATCGGTGATTTTGGCAACATGAGCCAGATGTATCAGGCTACCGTGCAAACAGGAGCGGAAGATGTTAATCCATAAGCAAAACACTATCATCCGTCGGAAGGGCTTCGTGGGGCTTATGCTATTATTAGTGGCCTTCGTAGCTCCTGTACAGGCAGATAATATTTCTAATCAGATGAATGGCATCACGCTCAGTACCACGCGGGTGATTTATCCTCATGATGCCAAAAATGGTGTGACTTATAGTGTGACGAACAATACGTCGTCGGCGTATTTATTACAGGCGTTAATTTTGCCGTGGGAAGGACAAGCACCTAGCTCGCCCGAAGATGAAGGCAAATCACCAAGCTTAAACTCAGACGAAACCCAAGGTATTGGCTCTTTTATCGTGTTGCCCCCGTTGCAGCGTTTCGAACCGGGAGAAACGGTAACATTGCGTATCCGCCAGAAACATAATTTGCTAGCACAGGACAAAGAAACAATCGAGGTCTTATCACTTACGGCAATCCCTGCGCAAGCAGATCCGAAAACGTTAACGAATAACAATGCTGCCCAACTTTCGATGGTGCTGCAAAATAACCTAAAACTGTTTTATCGTCCTGCGGGGATACCTGATTATCAGATTGAGAAAGTCGAAGAACAATTACAGTTTTCACAGACGAAAACCCAGCTCATCGTTAAAAATCCGACACCATTTTATGTCACTTTTAGTTCCCTCTCATTGGGGGGAAAAGCGGTAGATATAAGCAATGCTCGCATGATAGCTCCGTTCAGTGAGCAATATTGGCCACTGGATAATCGTGCCACCAATAATGAAGTGCGTTGGCAACTGATTGATGACAAAGGTGGTACTTATGAAGCAAACAGCCGTCATCTAACACAATAATTGGAAATTGACAAAAAAATTACCTGATGCCAATTAGCAACGGGGGGTTCCTTGCACAAGCGAGATAGAGTGAAATTATGAAAATATCAAATAAAGCAATTTATAATAACAATTTTAAGTCAATTTATCACTATCATCCACTAGTCTGGTTACTCGTTGTTGCCACGTTTCCTACCTTGGCAGATGATTACTTTGACCCCAGTTTTTTGGGGGTGGTTGGCGAAAGTACGGATGTGGATTTGTCGGCTTTTTCACAAGTAGGGGGTGTGGCCGAGGGAGAATATACGGTATCGGTGTTTGTGAACCAACAAGATACCGGGCAATATACGATGAACTTTGTGAAAACAGAGCAGGGGAATGTGGTTCCTGAAATCACTCCTGCTCAACTTGAGTCCTTTGGCGTGAATGTGCCACAGATTCCCGATCTCAAAAATTTACCAGCAGAAGAGCCCATTTTAAATATTGGTTCGCTGATCCCTCAAGCGACGACAACATTAGATCTGGCGCGGCTGCGATTGGACATCAGTGTGCCACAGGTTGCCATGAAACCGAGTGTGTACCGCAATACAGATCCCTCACTGTGGGATGAGGGGATCCCCGCGCTGATGGCTAACTATAATTTCAGTGCTGGGCGCTCGACAAATAGCTATAGTCAAGGACTAAAAACCCACAACAATAACCTGTTTGCGTCGGTACGTGCAGGGGCAAATGCGGGGCCTTGGCGTTTACGCAGCACCTTGACGCATACGCGATTTGAATACAGTGGGGGGCTTAACCAATCCTCTTCCACAGACACGCAAACCCGCTTTTCAAGCACCACGCTATCCCGCGATATTCGCGCATTACGTTCAATTTTGGTGATTGGCGAAACCAGCACGTATAGCGATGTTTTCGATGGCGTTCCTTTCAAAGGGGTACAGCTAACCTCTAGCGAGCAAATGTTGCCCACTCAACTGCGGGGTTATGCACCGACGATAAGCGGTGTGGCTAACAGTAATGCGCGTATCACGGTGCGCCAAAATGGTAACGTTATTTATGAGACCTACGTGGCTCCCGGTGCATTTTATATTAATGACATACAACAAGCAGGATTGTCGGGTGACTATGATGTGACTATCACCGAAGCGGATGGTAGCGAACGTCAATTTGTAGTGCCTTATTCCTCATTGCCAGTGATGCTACGGCCAGGGGGCTGGAAATATGAACTCGCCTCCGGCCGTTATGATGGGAATTTGACTACAGACTCTCGCCGTTCAGATTTTGTATTAGGCACCGCGGTATACGGTTTACACAATAATGTCACTTTGTACGGTGGAACGTTATTGGCGAAAGATTATCAATCCTTGAGTTTGGGAAGTGGATTCTCTTTAGGGAACTTCGGGGCGCTGTCAACGGATGTGACCCATTCATCAGCCAAATTTAGTGGTGCAGCGCAGCAAGGCAGTGATCGTCAAACTGGTCAATCTTACCGTATTCGTTATTCAAAAAGTTTGATGTCGACGGGCACATCGGTCGATCTTACCGCATTGCGTTACTCAACCGAGCATTTTTACAGCTTTAGTGAATTTAATAGTCAAGGTTATCGACTTGAAGAAGGGCTGAGCCCGTGGACTTTACAGCGTCGTCGCAGCAGTTTCCAGACACAATTGAGTCAACAAATGGCGGAATATGGTTCACTGCATTTTCGGGCAAATCGCGATGATTACTGGGGAAGTAACCGAACCTTAACTGGGCTTTCATTGGGCTATAGTAACAGCATTAAGGGGATCGGCTATGGTGTGAACTATAACATTGACCGTGTGAAAGACCCACGAGGCAATTGGCCAGAAAACCGACAGTTATCATTCAATGTTAATGTGCCATTTAGCCTATTTGCACAGGATAAAAATCTGCAATCGATTTATGCCACCTATTCAATGACCCATGATAATAATGGACGAACTCAGAATAATACAGGGCTAAGCGGTAGTGTGATGGACGGTAAGCTGTCTTACAGCGTTTCTCAAAGTTGGGGAAATCAAGAGCAAACGGCTAACAGTAACGTGAATGTGGGTTACCAAGGAAACAAGGGCAGCATTAGTGGGGGTTATAGTTATAGCAACACCAGCCAGAATATCAACATGAATGCCAGCGGTGGGGTATTAGTGCACTCAGAAGGGGTCACTTTTTCTCGTACAATGGGGGATTCGGTAGCGTTAGTGAGTGCTCCCGGTGCCAGTGGTGTCAGTGTGAATGGTGGAGTGGCCGTGACAGATTGGCGGGGTTATGCAGTTTCCCCTTATTTATTGGATTACAACAAAAATAGCATTGGTTTAGACCCAAGTACCTTACCGATGGATGTGGATTTAGTGCAATCAAACGTTAACGTCTACCCAACAAAAGGGGCGGTAGTCAAAGCTAGTTTTACCACGCGTATTGGTTATCAAGTACTGATGACTCTAAAACAAGAAACAAAATATGTGCCTTTTGGGGCGATTGCAACATTAGTGTCTGATGATGGAGCAGAAACTATCAACAGTATTGTGGGCGATTCAGGGCAAGTGTACCTCACGGGGTTGCCAGAAAATGGCAAATTGTTAGTAACGTGGGGTGAAGATGCTGCACAACAATGCCAAGTGAGTTTTGATTTACGTAATCTCACCATGTCTGCAGACATGCCCATTCGGCAAGTGTCTTATCGCTGCATGAGTAAGCAGAAGCAAGTACAACCGTAACCTACGGATCAAGAGAAAGCGGTGGCTGAGAAACCAGTTATCACAGAGTTCAAAAAGTTGATACAGCTAAGTTAAGTAATGGCCCGAATAGAAAACGTTGACTGCAACGGTCGACAGGAGAATTAAAATGATAAAATTCCATGGTGATAAACAAGTCTATAATCAAGATGACTCTCAACAATTTTATGGGCAAGCTCTCAGCTTATCTTATCTCGCTCAAAGCAAAAGTGAGAATAAATATAAAAAAATAATACAGAGATATCAATGGGCCTATCGTGTTGCCTTAATGCTACCAATGATAGTCTTTCCAACTATTTCAAATGGTATGGATATTTCGCTAAAGCCTGGAGAAAGTTCACAACTTTTTTCAGCATCTGGCGACGCAATAGGGGCTGCTGATGGCAACGGTGTTGGAGTTATGACCGCAGGGTATCTTTCTGTAACGACACTTGAAGGAGCGACTAATAGTGATAAATCGTGCGCTCAAAATTCATTAGCCAATGGGGTCGCTAAGGTTGGAGTACTTTCTAATGGCGCTGCTAAAGGTTTTCTGATTGCTAACGATCTCGTTCTCTCTGTTCAAGGAACAATAGTATCCGAAGTACAACCAATAGGTAATCCAGAGATTTATACTTTGCTTAAAGGATCCATATCCATCACGCTAGATGGAGTTTTGACAGTTTCGAATCCTATTCATATTTATAACTGTCCTTCATTCAATTATGGGGTATCCTACTCTTCGTGGGGGAATAGTCGTAGTTATAAGGTTCAGAAATCTGCATTCAATGGGCAATTTAAGGTGACTGCAGGCCCTAATGCTGCACCAGGCAATTACCCGTATTATTTACTGAATTGCTCAGCTGGAGTTGCCTGTAATGCAACTCAGGCTAGAGTGGCATCGGGGATCGTAACGGTTGACATTCCCCGTACATGTACTATTGCTGTTACCCCATCAACAATCAATTATGGCGCAGTTGAACAACAAAACACCGAAACAGTGCTAGGCACAGCTACCTCTCAACTTAAAGTAAGTTGTACGGGCGGAGACAAAAGTATGAGCCCCTCTGTTAACGTTAGTTTCACCCGTGCCTCTAGTGCGGGGACTACTGCTACACAGACAGGGTTGATCAGCCTTGTGAATGATCAGAACAAACCCGTTGGCGCAGTTAGGGCTAATCAAACTACTCTCCAAGATCTGTCTGGTGCTACATTTCCTGGCGTGATTAATGTGCATGGCAATATAACATATAAGTTAACGGGTAGTAGCTGGGAGGATCTTTCCACACCAATTACGTGGACTCTCTACTCTTTTCCAACTGGGCAGGAACGGTATCTTGGGAATGCTAGCGGGTCGGTCAAAATTAAGATTGACTGGCCGTAACCAGCTATTTTTATTGACTAAAACCTCAAAAATAAGAACACTGAAATCAGCCTCGGTGTTCTTATTTACAACCTGAAATGTATGATGGCTATACTGAGGCCCTCATCAGTTTTGTAGTTAACCGGAGCTCGGGCTAAGAAAAACAAAAAAGAAGGGAACTACAAGCGGGTTCCGTGATCAGATCTTTCGACGAAAAATCATTTTCACTAAGGAACCCACTATGCATAATTTAGTTGACTTACTCTGTCATACCTATGGTTTTTAAGAAATTTTCATGCCCATCAATGGTAAAAATACTTGATTGAAAGTGGTGAATGTCTGCGACTACGGCAATCAAGAATGACAATCAGTGAAATGATGACGATTGTTATTGTATTCCATATGTCCCATCAGAATGATTTTAAACATTTTTATATCGGCTTTATTACCCTATATCATAAAAAAGATTTTCCAACATTATTGAGCTAAACACGTTTTCTAGAAGTTATGCCAACGGCTTTAGTTCCATTAAGTTCCTTCTTTACCCATCTAAAAGGTCAACCAACAAGTATCGACAGCCAAATTTTATCCCTCTACGCGAAAGGGATGACTATCCGTGAAATGTCGACCTTTAAATGCATT
>NZ_JAMPQI010000042.1:0-18543 GCF_028482365.1 Providencia sp. PROV122
TTGACTTAAATGCCGTACAAGTGGTTGTTCTAGATGAAGCTGATCGCATGTACGATCTGGGCTTTATTAAAGATATTCGTTGGTTATTCCGTCGCATGCCTACGGTGACCGAAAGGTTAAACCTACTCTTTTCAGCTACGCTCTCTTACCGTGTCAGAGAACTTGCTTTTGAACAGATGAATAGCCCTGAATATATTGAAGTCGAGCCGTTACAAAAAACGGGTCACCGTATTAAAGAAGAGCTGTTTTATCCTTCAAATGAAGAGAAAATGCGCTTATTGCAAACGTTGCTTGAAGAAGAGTGGCCAGAGCGTTGTATTATTTTTGCCAATACCAAACATCGTTGCGATGAGATTTGGGCACACCTTGCGGCTGACGGTCATCGTGTAGGACTACTCACCGGAGATGTTGCTCAGAAGAAACGACTGCGTATTTTAGAAGAGTTTACTCAAGGTAATCTCGATATTTTAGTTGCGACCGATGTCGCTGCTCGCGGGTTACATATTCCTTCTGTTACCCATGTCTTTAACTATGACTTACCTGATGATTGTGAAGACTATGTACACCGCATTGGTCGTACTGGTCGTGCAGGCGAAAGTGGTCATTCAATCAGCCTTGCTTGTGAAGAGTACGCTTTGAATCTACCCGCCATCGAAGAGTACATTCAACATTCGATTCCAGTGAGTAAGTACAACAGCGAAGCGTTATTAACTGACCTTCCTGCTCCGAAACGCCGCCATCGTCCGCGTCCAGGAGGGCCTCGTCGCAATTCAAATTCGCCACGTCGCCATAATGGCCCACGTAACAACCATAAACGTTCAGGCTGAGTAATAACGATATGCTGAAATCTTCTTCTCTCTATGCAGCAATTGATTTAGGTTCGAACAGTTTTCATATGCTGATCGTTCGTGAAGTTGCAGGCAGTATTCAAATTATTTCGAGAGTAAAACGCAAAGTACGCCTAGCCGCTGGTTTAGATGGCAATAATATGCTGTCAGAACAAGCTATGGAGCGCGGTTGGCAATGTTTGAGGCTCTTTTCAGAGCACTTACAAGATATCCCTAGCGCTCAAATCCGTGTCGTCGCGACTGCAACATTGCGGCTGGCTAAAAATGCCGATGTTTTTGTGCAAAAAGCCAGTGAAATTCTAGGTAATACCGTCAAAGTTATTCAAGGAGAAGAAGAGGCGCGCTTAATTTACCAAGGCGTTGCTCACACAACCGGAGGCCCCGATCAGCGTTTAGTCGTTGATATTGGGGGAGGAAGTACCGAGCTGGTTACAGGTATCGGTGCCAAAGCCACTCAGCTATTTAGCCTTGAAATGGGTTGCGTCACTTGGCTAGAAAAATATTTTAGTGATCGCACACTCACCGAGGAGAATTTTACTCAAGCGGAGTTAGCCGCCCACGCGGTGATTGCCCCTATTGCGGATACCTTAAAAAATCATGGTTGGAAAATTTGTGTTGGTGCATCCGGCACCGTTCAAGCCATCCAAGAAATCATGATCGCGCAAGGCATGGATGAGCTGATTACCTTAGATAAGCTACAACAGCTTAAATATAAAGCCATTCAATGCCACAAGCTTGAAGAGTTAGAAATTGAAGGGCTCACCTTTGAGCGAGCGCTGGTATTCCCAAGCGGTCTGTCTATCCTCATCGCTATTTTTAAAGCTTTATCGATTGATAATATGACCTTAGCGGGTGGTGCATTGCGTGAAGGGTTAGTTTACGGCATGCTTGAATTACCCATTGAGCAAGATATTCGCGCTCGTACCTTGCGTAATATTCAGCGTCGCTTTCAAGTCGATATCGAGCAAGCTGCCCGCGTTAGCCAATTAGCA
Organism: Providencia sp. PROV122; assembly: GCF_028482365.1. Lineage (NCBI taxonomy): Bacteria > Pseudomonadati > Pseudomonadota > Gammaproteobacteria > Enterobacterales > Morganellaceae > Providencia > Providencia sp. PROV122. The sequence continues at coordinate 1,841 of NZ_JAMPQI010000042.1, forward strand.
GAGCATTTCTTTTTACAGGTCTCTAAAAATTGGCAGCTAGACCTACGCTGCCGTGATTTGTTATCAAGTGCCTGTGCTTTGCATGAAATCGGTTTAAGCGTTGACTTCCGCAAAGGGCCGGAGCATGCCAGTTACCTTATCACTAACCTTGACCTTCCTGGCTTTACTCCTGCACAAAAGCGCTTACTGGCTGCATTACTCCGCAATCAACACGGGCCTGTTGATCTAGCCACACTCAGTCAACAAAATGCTTTACCCATGCAACAAGCTTATCATTTATGTCGCCTGTTGCGATTAGCTATTCTTTTTGCAAGCCGTCGGCGAGATGATACATTGCCAGCATTACGACTTCATGCAGAGACCCATTCTCTGACGATTGTATTGCCTTACCGCTGGCTCGCAGAGCATCCATTACGAGCAGAAAACTTGCAACAAGAAGTTCAGTGGCAAGGTTATGTTAACTGGCCTTTGAAACTTGAAGAGCGTAATAGCTCCAACAATTAATTTCCCCCCTCACATTCGTTACAGTGAATGTGAGGGGCCATTTCTGCTAGCTTTTCTTATTTAATCCTAAACGAGCCTTAATATCAGCGAGTGCAGATTGTCCTTTTTGCATCCGCTCTTCCGCGGTCACCACTTTTCGTTGCTGTTCCCACTCTAAATCATCTTGCGGCAATTCTAATAAAAAGCGACTTAGCTCAGGGCGGATTAATTCACCGTATTGTCGACGTTCACGGCAATGGCTAAAAAATAGCTCTTTTTGTGCCCGTGTTATTCCAACATAAGCTAACCGCCGCTCTTCATCGATGTTATCCTCATCAATACTACTTTGATGCGGTAACAACCCCTCTTCCATCCCTACTAAAAACACATAAGGGAACTCCAGCCCTTTAGATGCGTGTAATGTCATTAATTGCACTTGATCTGATTCTTCATCATCTTCACCGCGCTCCATCATATCGCGCAGCGTAAAACGCGTTACAACCTGATCTAATGACATAGGATCATTCAAGTCGTCACCTTCAATCATTTCACTCATCCATGTAAACAACTGATTGACGTTTTTCATTCGCATCTCAGCAGCTTTCGTACTTGCCGAAGTTTCATAGAGCCAACTTTCATAGTCCATTTCACGCAGTAAATCACGCACGGCCAATAATGGCTCACGCTCAGACTGTTGAACAATTTTCTCCATCCAACGTGTGAACTGCTGTAGCGCGGTTAATCCTTTGCCTGTTAATGTTTGCTCCAGTCCTAAATCAAAACTAGCTTGATATAAACTTTTACCGCGTTGATTAGCCCATTCACCTAATTTTTGGATCGTTTTTGGCCCAATTTCACGGCGTGGCGTATTCACAATGCGCAAAAAAGCACTGTCATCTTCAGGGTTAGTGATGACTCGCAAATACGCTAATAAATCTTTGATTTCTGGGCGAGAAAAGAATGATGTTCCCCCCGAAATACGGTAAGGAATACGGTTTTGCATCAACATTTTTTCAAAGATACGCGATTGATGGTTACCGCGATACAAAATGGCATAATCTTTATATTGTGTTTTATTAATAAAGTGATGCGCTATCAATTCACCGATAACTCTTTCAGCTTCATGATCTTCATTATTGGCCGTAATAACCTTAAGTGGTGCCCCATAACCTAGTGTCGAAAATAATTTTTTCTCAAATACGTGGGGGTTATTTGCAATCAAAATATTGGCTGCTTTTAGTATGCGCTCCGATGAACGATAGTTTTGCTCCAACTTAATCACATTTAACTTTGGAAAATCCTGACTCAATAGCACTAAGTTTTGTGGGCGAGCACCACGCCAAGAGTAGATAGATTGGTCATCATCGCCAACTACCGTAAACCGTGCACGCTGACCCACCAGCAATTTAACTAATTGATATTGGCTTGTATTGGTATCCTGATACTCATCCACCAGCAAATAGCGAATTTTTTGTTGCCAACGCTCCCGCACCTCTTCGTTATGGGATAAAAGTAAGGTCGGCTTACTGATCAAATCATCGAAATCCAATACGTTACAGCTTTTTAAATGCAATTCGTAACGACGATAACACTCTGCAAAACGATGCTCTTTCTCACTTCTCACTTTCGCCAACACCTGCTCTGGTGCTAACAGATCATTTTTCCAATTCGAGATCGATGAGATCAGTTGCTGCAAAAGATCTTTATCTTCCTCTAGCAGATCAAAAGTGAGCTCTTTGAGCAATGCCATTTGGTCCTGATCATCAAACAGAGAAAAATTAGCCTTAATACCTAACGCCTTATATTCACGTTTAATGATCTCCAAGCCCAAGGTATGAAATGTAGAGATAATTAACCCTCGAGCTTCTTTCCGCCCCAATGTTTGTGCGACACGCTCTTTCATTTCACGAGCGGCTTTATTGGTAAAGGTGACCGCCGCAATTTGACGTGGTTGATAGCCACATTGGCGGATCAGGTGTGCTATTTTATTCGTTATCACTCGGGTTTTTCCCGAGCCGGCACCAGCCAATACAAGGCATGGGCCATCCACAAATTCAACAGCCTGCTGCTGGCTTGGATTTAATCGCATGGTTTCTCTAGATCAGGTTATTTTCAAAAAGACAGATTGTTGTCGATTGTAGCAGAAAGCACTCGGCGCATAAAAACGGCTAAACCATCATGTATCCATTTAACTGCATATTTCTATCTGTGACGGTCGAGTCTGAAAAACAAAAAAACCGTGTCATTCAGAACAACACGGTTTTCAATACGATATTATTTTATATCTAATATATTTTTCTAAACTATTCGCGTTAAAGGAAAACGGCGAATAGTGCTAGTGTGACGAAAAATTAGCCACCCACTGAAATGCGTTTCATATCTGTCATATATCCACGCAGCGTCTTACCGATTTTCTCAATTGGGTGGTTACGGATAGCTTCATTAACATCACGCAGTTGTGCATTATCGGTGCCATTATCAGCAACAGGTTTCGCCAAATCTCCCGCTTGCAGTTTGCTCATAAAGTCTTTCAACATTGGCACAGCCGCGAACGAGAACAGGTAGTTACCATATTCCGCCGTATCTGAAATAACCACGTTCATTTCATACAGGCGTTTACGAGCGATAGTATTGGCTATCAGTGGCAGCTCGTGCAGTGACTCGTAATAAGCGGATTCCTCAAGGATCCCAGCTTCCAGCATAGTATCAAACGCCAACTCAACCCCAGCTTTAACCATTGCAACTAACAAAACACCGTGGTCAAAATACTCTTGCTCAGCGATTTTTCCTTCATATTCAGGGTAGTTTTCAAATGGTGTTTTACCGGTTTCTTCACGCCAAGCCAGCAAATTCTTATCATCATTTGCCCAGTCAGCCATCATGGTTTCTGAGAATTTACCAGAAATAATGTCATCCATATGTTTTTGGAACAAAGGAGCCATGATTGTTTTCAGTTGCTCAGACAGTGCAAATGCGCGCAATTTCGCAGGGTTTGACAGACGATCCATCATCAGCGTGATACCACCTTGCTTCAATGCTTCGGTAATTGTTTCCCAACCGAATTGGATTAATTTACCGGCATAGCCTGGCTCAACACCATCAGCAACCATCTTGTCATAACAAAGTAGAGCGCCCGCTTGCAACATACCACACAGGATGGTTTGTTCACCCATCAAGTCAGATTTAACTTCTGCAACGAATGATGACTCCAGTACACCAGCACGATGTCCGCCAGTTGCCGCAGCCCATGCTTTCGCAATAGCCAGACCTTCACCTTTAGGGTCATTTTCAGGGTGAACAGCAATCAGCGTTGGCACACCGAAACCACGTTTATACTCTTCGCGAACCTCAGTACCTGGGCACTTTGGAGCAACCATCACAACAGTAATATCTTTACGGATCTCTTCACCTACTTCAACAATGTTAAAGCCGTGCGAGTAACCTAATGCAGCGCCTTGCTTCATCATTGGCTGAACAGCGCGAACGACCGCTGAGTGCTGCTTGTCTGGCGTTAAGTTAATGACCAAATCCGCTTCAGGGATCAATTCTTCATAAGTACCGACTTTAAAACCGTTTTCTGTCGCTTTACGCCATGATGCACGTTTTTCAGCGATCGCTTCAGCACGTAATGCGTAAGCAATATCCAGACCTGAATCACGCATATTTAGGCCTTGGTTTAAACCTTGAGCACCACAACCGACGATGACGATTTTTTTACCTTTCAGGTATCCTGCTTCATCCGCGAACTCTTCGCGCTTCATGAAACGACATTTGCCTAACTGCTCTAACTGCTGACGCAGATTCAAAGTATTAAAATAATTCGCCATTGTCTTACTCCGTTGTTCTGTTGTGTTCGTTATTTCAGGCATCTGCCTGTCGCTTTTCTATTTAGCGTTTATGGTTTTACTATATGCGATGATTCGCATTGCTTAAATTGATATATTAACAATACAATGTTGCATATTATGCAACGCTCTTTTGACTTAACTTAAGGCTGAAACAAAAATGGATATCCGTGATTTAAAGCTATTTCTTCATTTAGCAGAAAGTTGCCATTTTGGTCGAACCTCTAAGGCGATGTATGTCAGTCCATCCACTTTATCGCGGCAAATTCAACGCTTAGAAGAGCAGCTAGGGCATCCACTTTTTATTCGTGATAATCGGTCGGTAAAACTGACCCAAGCGGGTGAGCACCTTAAACAATTTGCTCAACAAACCTTATTACAATATCAACAACTCCAGCATGCCCTTAACCAGCAAAGCCCTTCTCTTACGGGTGAACTGCGCCTTTTTTGCTCTGTCACTGCCGCGTATAGCCACTTGCCACAAATTCTGGATAAATTCCGCGCACTGCATCCACTGGTAGAAATAAAACTCACCACTGGTGATGCGGCCGATGCTGTCGACAAAGTAGAAACCAAGGAAGCTGACCTTGGGATCGCAGGTAAACCAGAACGCCTTCCTGATAATGTAAGGTTTACTAAAATTGGTGAAATCCCATTGGTACTGATCGCCCCCGCACTACCTTGTGCTGTTCGAACCATGGCTACCGAAGAGCAGCCCGACTGGAATGCGATCCCGTTTATTCTGCCTGAACACGGACCATCACGAAAACGTATCGAACTCTGGTTTCGCCGTCATCACATCAATAATCCCGTGATCTATGCAACTGTCTCAGGCCATGAAGCTATCGTGTCAATGGTCGCACTCGGCTGTGGTATTGCCTTGATACCAAGCGTCGTTGTTGATAACAGCCCTGAGCCAGTTCGCAGCCGTATATTACAACTCGACAATATTTCGCTGGTTGAACCCTTTGAGCTAGGCGTTTGCTCGCTTAGCAAACGCCTAAGTGAACCACTCATCAAATCATTTTGGCAATTGTTGCCCGACCACTCAATCTAATGTTTGCGGTGAGCTTTGGGGGGCTAAAAAGAACCTAAATGACGGGTTCCCTGTTTCATCATGATATTCATAACCTAGCGCATCAAGGTGCCTATCGAAACGCACCTCAGGACCTGATAACTCAAACGCCGCTAACACACGACCATAATCAGTGCCATGGCTACGATAATGGAACAGTGTAATATTCCAATACGTCCCCAGAGTCTCTAAGAATTTTAACAATGCCCCCGGTGATTCTGGGAACTCAAAACTATAAAGGCGCTCCTCCAATGGCTTCGATGGTCGACCACCAATCATATAACGTACATGTAATTTCGCCATTTCATCATCGGATAGGTCGGCAACTTCATAGCCATGTTGTTGCAACTCTTGAATAATTTCACTTCGTTCGTTTTCGCCACCGCTTAACCTCACCCCCACAAAGATACAAGCACGGTCAGGATCTGCATCGGTATAACGATAATTAAACTCAGTGACTGCACGATGGCCTAATAACTGGCAGAAACGCAAAAAGCTGCCTTTTTGTTCAGGGATCGTGACCGCAAGAAGTGCCTCCCGTTGCTCACCAATTTCGCATCGCTCTGAAACATAACGCAGGCCATGGAAATTCATATTTGCACCGGATAAAACATGTGCAAGACGCTCGCCTTTAATGTTGTGCAGTTGCACATATTTTTTTAAGCCTGCTAGTGCTAATGCTCCAGATGGCTCAGCAATCGCACGCACATCCTCAAAAATATCTTTCAACGCCGCACAAATCGCGTCACTGTCTACGGTGATCACATCATCCACATATTTTTGGCAAAGACGGAATGTTTCATCGCCAATACGCTTCACCGCAACGCCTTCAGCAAATAAGCCAACTCGAGGCAAGTCAACCGGATGCCCCGCTGCCAATGCGGCTTTCAAACATGCCGCGTCTTCGGCTTCAACGCCGATAATTTTAATCTCAGGCATCAATTGCTTGATCAGAACCGCTACGCCAGCAATCAGGCCACCACCACCGACGGGGACAAAAATGCGATCAAGATGCGCATCTTGCTGTAACAACTCCAATGCTATTGTGGCTTGCCCTGCAATCACAGAAGGGTGATCAAAAGGGGGAACAAAGGTGTACCCCTCATTTGTCGCCATTTCGATGGCTTTGGCTTTCGCTTCATCAAAATTTGCCCCATGCAAAATGGCTTCACCACCGAAATTACGTACCGCGTCGACCTTAATATCTGCGGTTGCCACAGGCATGACAATCTTTGCTTTCACGCCAACACGACTGGCCGATAATGCAACGCCTTGTGCATGGTTCCCCGCAGAAGCGGTAACCACACCTTTCGCTTTTTGCTCATCGGTCAATCCAGCAATCATGGCGTAAGCACCACGCAACTTAAAGCTATGAACAGGCTGCCTATCTTCACGTTTAACTAAAATCGTATTTCCCATGCGAGCAGACACTTTTCTCATCTCTTGCAATGGGGTGACCTGAGCCACTTCATAAACCGGCGCACTGAGCGCCGCTTTTAAATAATCAGCACCCGTAGGTGCAGAGGGTAATGGTTTTGCAGCAGCCACCGTCATTAGCCTCCCAGCTTAGATTTATCGCGTACAGCGCCCTTATCTGCACTCGTTGCAAGAGATGCGTAGGCACGCAATGCAAAAGAGACCTCACGCTGACGATTACGTGGCGTATACGCTTTATCACCACGCGCCAATTCCGCTTCTCGGCGTTTATTCAGCTCATTATCATCAACATCAAGTGCTATCGTTCTCTTTGGAATATCGATATCAATAATGTCGCCATCTTTTACCAATGCCAACAATCCACCACTAGCGGCTTCAGGTGAAATATGACCAATGGATAACCCGGAGCTTCCTCCTGAGAAGCGGCCATCCGTAATGAGCGCACAGGTTTTCCCTAATCCCATTGATTTAAGGTATGAGGTTGGGTACAACATTTCTTGCATGCCTGGGCCACCTTTCGGGCCTTCATAGCGAATAACAACCACATCCCCTTCAACAACCTTACCGCCTAAAATGGCTTCTACAGCATCATCTTGGCTTTCATAAACCTTCGCAGGCCCACGGAAAGTTAAACTACCTTCATCAACACCTGCGGTTTTCACAATACAGCCATCTTCCGCGATGTTCCCCGCAAGTACCGCTAAGCCCCCATCTAAACTGTAGGCGTGCTCTATATTACGGATACAGCCATTTTCACGGTCAGTGTCGAGAGAAGGCCAGCGACAGTTTTGCGAAAAGGCTTGTGTTGTTCGAATACCCGCAGGCCCCGCCGAAAACATCGACTTAACGGCTTCATCTTGCGTCAACATCACATCATATTGCTCAAGTGTCTGCTTAAGTGTCAGGCCTAAAATATTTTTAACATTATGCTGTAGCAGGCCTGCTCGGCTTAACTCACCTAAAATACCAATAACACCACCAGCACGATGAACATCTTCCATATGATATTTTTGGGTGCTCGGCGCAACTTTACATAAATGCGGAACTTTGCGTGACAAACGGTCAATATCTGCCATTGTGAAATCAACATCGGCTTCTTGAGCCGCTGCTAACAGGTGTAAAACCGTATTGGTTGACCCCCCCATCGCAATATCCAATGTCATCGCATTTTCAAAAGCGGATTTATTAGCGATATTACGCGGCAATGCACTTTCATCATCTTGCTCATAATAGCGCTTAGTTAATTCAACAATACGCTTACCAGCATTGATGAATAACGCTTTACGGTCAGCATGGGTCGCAAGTAATGACCCATTTCCTGGTTGCGATAACCCTAATGCTTCGGTTAAACAGTTCATTGAGTTAGCGGTAAACATACCTGAGCAAGAGCCGCATGTTGGGCAAGCAGAGCGTTCAATTTGTTCGCTGTCCGCATCGCTTACATTAGGATTCGCGCCTTGGATCATCGCATCCACTAAGTCTAACTTGATAATTTGATCTGAAAGCTTGGTTTTCCCAGCTTCCATAGGACCACCTGAAACAAAAATAACAGGGATATTTAGGCGTAATGATGCCATTAACATACCCGGTGTGATTTTGTCACAGTTAGAGATACATACCATGGCATCTGCACAATGAGCATTCACCATATATTCGACTGAATCTGCAATTAACTCACGGGAAGGTAAGGAATAAAGCATCCCGCCATGCCCCATTGCAATGCCATCATCGACAGCGATTGTATTAAACTCTTTAGCGACACCCCCTGCCGCTTCGATCTGCTCAGCGACAAGTTTGCCAAGGTCACGCAAATGCACATGGCCCGGTACAAATTGTGTAAATGAGTTAACAACTGCGATAATCGGTTTTCCAAAATCAGCATCGGTCATACCGGTGGCACGCCATAATGCACGTGCGCCTGCCATATTACGGCCATGGGTGGTGGTTGCTGAACGGTACTTCGGCATATCTTTACTCCCGTGTTTTAAAACAGGCGGGGAACGACCGCCTGTAAATCTGTCTGTATTTGTTATTAAGGGTTAACTGGATCTAACCAACCCCATTTATCTTCTGTTGTACCATCAAACAAACCAAAGAAGGCTTGCTGGATCTTTTTGGTCATAGGGCCACAGCGACCAATACCCACTTGAATGCCATCCACACTACGTACTGGCGTGATTTCAGCTGCGGTTCCGGTCATAAACACTTCATCAGCAAGGTATAAAGACTCACGTGATAAGGTTTGTTCACGAACTTCAATGCCCATATCCTTCGCTAATGTTAAGATCGCATCACGTGTGATCCCCGGCAGTGCAGAAGATGTGAATGGTGGTGTAAATAAAATGCCATCTTTCACTTCAAAAATATTTTCACCCGCCCCTTCAGATAAATAACCATTAACATCTAATGCAATTCCCTCTTGATAGCCATGACGACGTGCTTCACTGCCAACAAGTAGCGACGATAAATAGTTACCACCCGCTTTTGCTCCAGTAGGAATGGTATTTGCTGCAACGCGGTTCCATGAGGAAACCATAGCATCAATTCCTTGATCTAAAGCTTCTTCGCCTAAATAGGCCCCCCATGGGAAAGCCGCCATGATGACATCTGTTTTATAACCATCTGGAGGATTAACCCCCATACCAACATCACCAATAAAGACTAATGGACGAATATAGGCACTGACTAAGTTATTTTTACGTAACGTTTCACGGCATGCTTCCATCAGCTCATCAACGCTATAGCTGACAGGCATACGGTAGATTTTTGCAGAGTCACGCAAACGCTGCATGTGCTCACGATGGCGGAAAACAACAGGCCCCTTGTGAGAATCATAGCAACGGACGCCTTCAAATACCGATGTACCATAATGCAAAGCATGAGACATAACGTGTACTTTTGCATCGGCCCATGGCGTCATTTCACCGTTAAACCAAATATAGTCAGCTTTCTTAGTCATTTTATTTATTCCTTACATTGCACTTTGTGTGCGTAATAGTCGTGATTCTTGTTCTCTTATTTCAACTTCCGAAACATCAGACAGCTTAGTTAACTGAGCATATAACTGAGCTAATGGACGCTGGCTGTTCACGGTCATTTCGATATTTACATTATCACCATCCGGCATATGATCCATAGTCATCGAACTGATTTGGAATCCACGATGGCGAGTCACCCGTAATATACGCTCTAAAACCTCAGGACGGAAACGGGCCAGTATTGCGAGTTGATGTTGCATCATAACGGTTTCTCCATCATTTTTTCATTGCTCGCCCCTGGTGGAACCAACGGCCAGACGTTCTCTAATTCATTTATTGAGACCTGTAACAGATAAGCGCCTTCACTGTTGAGTAACTCATCAAGCGCTGCGTCAACTTCAGATTTTGAGGTAATGCGTCGCCCTGGGATATCAAAAGCCCGAGCCAAAGCCACAAAATCAGGGTTATCGGTTAAAATCGTTTCGCTATAGCGCTGTTCAAAAAACAGCTCTTGCCACTGACGAACCATGCCTAACCGCTGGTTATCTAACAATAAAATTTTAACGGGTAGTTGTTTACGTTTAATGGTGCCAAGCTCTTGTACATTCATCATGAAAGAACCATCTCCAGAGACACAAACCACAGTGTCTTCCGGACGAGCCACTTGTGCGCCAATCGCGGCTGGAATACCAAAGCCCATGGTTCCCAAACCACTAGAAGTAATAAAATCTTCAGGTGCATCAACCGCGATATGTTGGGCCGACCACATTTGATGCTGCCCAACATCTGTCGTGATAACCGTATTTGCCTTCATACGATCAGACAGTTGCTTTAACAGCAAAGGGGCGTAGATAGCATCACCGGGATGATCGTAACGCCAGCTAAACTCATGCTTTAGCTGGCGTACCTCTTCCTGCCAAGATGAAATCGTTTTTTCCATCATCAACTCAGGTAATAACGCTTTAGCATCACCTAATAAAGCGACGTGAGTTTGACGCAATTTATCTAATTCAACATGGTCGATATCGATATGAATGACTTTGGCATTTGGCGCGAATGTATTTAACTTACCTGTCACACGGTCATCAAAGCGAGCGCCCACGGCTATCAATAAATCACAACGCTGCACCGCGAAGTTTGCCGCCTTAGTACCATGCATCCCCAGCATTCCGAGATAATATGGCTCCGAAGGTGCAACTGCGCCTAGCCCTTTTAAAGTTGTCACAGAAGGAATGCCCGTGTAATCAATAAAACGTCTTAGCTCGGCAACCGCACCTGACATCCCAACGCCACCACCGATATATAACATTGGTTTTTGCGACTGTTTGAGTAACTCTCTTGCCTCAGCAACCTCATGTGACTGGATAGGTAAATCCTGTTCAACAGGCATTAAAAACGGCGCGAGATCTGCCTGCTGCAGTTGAATATCTTTCGGAATATCAATCAGTACAGGTCCTGGGCGACCACTATTTGCGATTGCGAAAGCTTCAGCAACAATGCGAGGCAGGTCTTCAAGGGATTCCACTAAAAAACTGTGCTTAGTACAGGCCAGAGATAAACCCAAAACATCGATTTCTTGGAAAGCGTCAGTGCCAATAAATTCCGAACTCACTTGCCCCGTGATAGCCACAACAGGCACAGAATCTAACAAAGCATCCGCTAACCCAGTGATTAAATTCGTCGCTCCCGGCCCTGATGTCGCAATACAAACTCCTGTTTTTGACGTCGAGCGAGCATAACCAATCGCGGCAATAACCGCCCCTTGCTCATGGCGACACAACAGATGCTCAACCCCGCCATCATACAGCGCGTCATACACTGGCATGATAGCGCCTCCCGGATAGCCAAAAACAGTCTCCACTCCCTGCGTCCGCAATGCTTGAACTAACCACTGTGCCCCATTCATGCTTTTCTCCTGTCTTCCAATTAATTTATCTATTTGTATTTATTTTGTTTTTTTAGGTTTGATGATGTTGCTAAACTTTACGTCAAAAAAAACCCCGCGCCTTTCGGTGCGGGGTTCTCGTGAGATCTGGCTACTAATTTAGCCTTCGTCGTCCAAGTGCAGCCCCGCACGGTGGGATAATAATCACCACCACGCTGATAATAATTAGGCTAATCACTCGGAAAAATGCGTTCATCGGTTCTGTCTTTCGCTGTATTATTCGTTATCTATATTAAAGAGGTATCATTTTAAAATTACTTTGACAACTTTTATTTTAAATTTTTATTATCAAAAAATATATTTCAATATAAATCAGATAGATAAAAAACAAACAGAATAAATAACTAGTGTTTTATAGAATTTACAGCAAATACATATAGCGAAGCCATTATACGCAGCCTGATATTCCAACAAGCAAGCGTTGTATTGATGATATTAATTTTAATTTACACCTCATCTTTAAAAAAATTCCTTCTCAATTAATTTCTATTATCTATAAATTAATATCATATAACATATTAATTAATAATAGTTTTACGACCACCTTCGCAAAAATTTAATCCGTGGCAAATATTTTACATTTAAGTTTCCCTTCCCACTCTCATCCTTAAAAAGAGCCATTGAAACGGCTCTTTATTCAACAGAATATTACTCTGTTTATTCAAGGGAGGAGATATGGCATTAGCAATTGTGTATACAAGAGCATCGATAGGAATGAATGCGCCACTGGTTACTGTTGAAGCACATATTAGTAATGGGCTACCTGGATTGACACTTGTAGGTTTACCTGAAACGGCTGTAAAAGAATCGAGAGATAGAGTACGGAGCGCATTATTAAACAGCGGTTTTGAATTCCCTGCAAAAAAAATGACGATTAACTTAGCCCCTGCCGATCTCCCGAAAGAAGGGGGACGTTACGATCTTGCGATAGCAATCGCTATCTTAGCGTCATCAGGCCAAGTGCCTACAAAAATACTTCATCAGTATGAATTTCTCGGTGAACTCGCTTTGTCTGGTCATATTCGCCATGTGAATGGTGCTATCCCTGCCGCACTCGCGGCATTAACACAAAAAAGGCAACTCGTTCTTTCATCTGAAAATCAATATGAGCTGAATTTATTACCTGATAATAGTGTTAAGTTTGCAGGAACATTATTAGAACTTTGTCATTTTTTATACGAGAAAATGACATTATCAGGTAATTTCCATCCGACCGAAATCCCTGAGCCCCCCATTTGCGACGGGAATATTAGCGATATTATTGGACAAGAGCAGGGAAAAAGAGCGTTAGAGATCTGTGCAAGTGGTGGGCACAACTTATTGTTATTAGGCCCTCCTGGCACAGGAAAAACGATGCTAGCAAGTCGCCTAAAAACATTACTACCGTCCCTAACGCCACAGGAAGCCCTAGAAGTCGCCTCTATACATAGCCTATGCCATTCAAGCGATTTAACTTCTCCTTGGCCTCCTAGACCCTTTAGAGCTCCTCACCATAGCGCGTCAATGGCAGCACTCATTGGTGGAGGGAGCCTTCCTAAACCCGGTGAAATATCATTAGCCCATAATGGCATTTTATTTCTGGATGAATTGCCTGAGTTTAGCCGCTCTGTACTTGACGCATTACGTGAGCCACTTGAATCAAGGCAAGTTATTATTTCCCGCGCTAAAGCAAAAGTGTGTTTCCCAGCCAACTTTCAACTCATCGCCGCACTGAACCCAAGCCCTACAGGCCAATATCAAGGTGATTACTGCCGAAGCTCCTCCACGAAAATCTTACGCTACTTATCACGCGTTTCAGGTCCTTTTCTTGATCGATTTGATCTGTCTATTGAAATACCGCTGCTTCCGTTGGGTACACTCAGTCATCAACAGTATCAAAGCGAAAATAGTGAGCAAATCCGCGCTAGAGTCATACTTGCAAGAGAGATACAAATGAAAAGAATGGGGAAACTCAATAGCCAATTAACCGCCAGAGAAACGACAAACCTATGCCAACTTACATCCAAAGATTCACTTTTTTTGGAGCATGCCTTAAACAAACTTGGGTTATCGATACGCGCTTGGCATCGCATTTTAAGAGTCGCTCGAACTATTGCCGACTTACAAAATACCAATAATATCGAAAAACCTCATCTTCTCGAAGCTCTCGGTTATAGAGCGATGGATAAGTTATTGCTTCATTTGCAAAAACAAGTAAGCTGAGTAGTTGGAGAGGTGGTGAATGATAGTGGCATAAGCGTACACTCTAAATGAATCTACGATGATGTAGCAGCGCTTATTACACTGGCCTCATAGAGAGATTTAGAAAGTCAGCTTCGTTACTTTACGTGACTATAACGCATATAAGTTAAGGGGCCTGTAAGCCCCTCTAAATATATTGATGATATTAATCGTCTGTATCTGTATAGTCATCCGAAGGGTCTATCTGAGGCTTACCGCCAGAGAGAGTATGGAAGCGTTTCGGACGATTTATGCGGCTAGAATATTTCGCCCACACTTTTTCTTCAGGAGTTACAGGTTCCCTTTCGCCGCGGCAAACCGCAACGAAAAGTTTTTCTTCGTCGGTTTGTGCTGCACGTTTGCCGGAATCAAGCTCAGAAAAAGCTTGGCCATGGCGCTCGAGTAACTGAGCTTCCTTGATGGTAAAATCACCATGACGAGAAAAGCCACGTGGGTAATGTTTATTGTCAAAAAAACGATTAGTCGTGATGAAGCTTTCTGCCATCTGACACACTCCTAACTTATTACTGTCAACTCTTTATGGCGCGGAGTATTAGACAGCATTGACAATCTGTAAAACAAAACATTTAAATCATCACGACAAAAATTATTGGAGATGTATGTGGATACTGAGTTATTAAAAACATTTTTGGAAGTCAGTAGAACCAGACACTTCGGCCGAGCCGCAGAATCACTCTATTTAACGCAATCAGCTGTCAGTTTTCGCATCCGGCAACTCGAAACACAGCTCGGTACAAACCTATTCACGCGACACCGCAATAATATTAGGCTAACGGCTGCTGGGGAGCGCTTAGTTCCTTACGCTGAATCCTTAATGAATACATGGCTACAAGCCAAAAAAGAGATCTCCCATGCTTCACAGCATACTGAATTGTCGATAGGTGCTACCGCATCATTATGGGAAGGCTACCTTACCGATTGGATGCAATCACTGTATGAACAGCATGATGAATTACGTTTAGAGGCGAGAGTTTCGACTCGGCAGTCACTGGTGAAACAACTGCATTCGAGAGAGCTAGATTTATTAATTGCCACTGAACCGCCAAAAATGGATGAGTTCGAAAGCACCATCATAGGCACTATTGAGCTTCAATTAATGGCCTCACAAAAAAATATCGCTTTAACAAATTATAATTATATCAAATTAGAGTGGAGTGCCGATTTTCAACCTCAAAATGACGCAAGCCTTACGCCCGATGATTCGCCAGTTATGATCACGACATCTGCACACATTGCTCGTCAATTACTGCCTGTATCACTTTCTGCCGCGTTTTTACCGTCTCACTGGAGTATTCAGTACCCTGGACTCAAAACGCTCTCAGAGACCGTAATTACAAAACCACTCTACGCCGTCTGGTTACAAAAGAACGATCAACAAGCATTGATTAATCAATTAATAAAAACCCCCATTAAAAACGCACAATTAGCCCCTACGTCATAACTGACTAACTACTTATCAGTTTTAACTACGCTCGATAATACTGTCGGGCGTTTTTTCTTATCAGCCTCTTTAATTTAGCCTCTTACGCATAATAATCTCTCATACGACAGGGCTATTTCAATTCAAGCCAATAACTTAACCTGAACTCGAGATAAGAAAAATAAAAAAGAAGGGAACGAAAAGTAGGTTCGGTGATCAGATCTTTCGACCAAAAAATCACTGTTCACCAAGGAATCCACTATGCATAATTTAGTTAACTTATTTTGTCATATCGATGATTTTGCAAATTTTTCATCCCACAATGGCAAAAATACTTGATTGAAAGTGGTAAAGGTCAGCGGCTACACCAAACAAGAATGACAAGCAGTGGAATTATGACCATCATCATTGCATTCCCTATGTCTCATCATCGTGATTTGAAGCATTTTTATATTGGGTTCATTGTGGTATACCACAAAAAAGACTTTCCAACCTTATTGAGCTACACGCGTTTTTTTGACGTCATATCGAAGGGTTGAGTGCCATTACGTTCCTTCTTTACCCATCTAAAAGGTCAACCAACAGGTATCGAGTTTATTACCAGTATTAAAGTGTGCCACAACCTACGGATCCCAAAACATCGGTTTTTTAAAAACTCGGCGGCCAGAGGAAAAGAGACGATAGAATGGTTCTACGGTTTCAAGCAGCACATCATCGTTAACCATCTTGATGAGATTGTTGCCGCGGAACTTACATCAGCAAAGCATTAACTGAAGATTTAAAGATGGAAGGAATAACATTGGTTACAGGACAACGCAAAAATATGAAGCCAAAATTATTAGTGGCCTGAGATAGAGCGATGATCGCTAATCGATTCATTATTGAAACAATTAATGATCAGCTAAAAAATATTACGCAGATTGAACATTCTCACCATCGTAGTTTGCATGGATTCATGTTGAATTCACTGGGCGGTTTTACCTATTGTTTGAAACCGAAAAAGTCATCCTGAATATTTCAAATGTCGAGAAAACAGGGCTTCAAATAATGGCTTAAACCGATCTCTAGTTAACTTAGAAATAACAGGAATAGGTCGCAAATTTAGGTAGGAATTATCGATTTTTGCATAAAGAAAAACCCGATTAAAGTAATCGGGTTATCAATAAGATACTTCTTTTGTTTTTACTTAATTGGTAACTGGCAGGGGCGGAGAGGCTCGAACTCCCAACACCCGGTTTTGGAGACCGGTGCTCTACCAATTGAACTACGCCCCTAAATT
>NZ_JAMPQI010000043.1:0-15268 GCF_028482365.1 Providencia sp. PROV122
TTATCTTCAGCACCATGGTTCAGTTTTGTAAGGATTACCACGGCGGGTATTGGGAATATTGCACCTTATCCAATGGTGGTGCTTTCATTTATCCCGATTTAAATCAAGAAAAAATGACATTATTTAACCCTCATAACGGCAATGAAGCGGACGTTAGTTGTGAAGCGGCAGGGATTGCTGTGTGCTTGATGATGTACAGTTTATGGTCATTTCAAATCGAGAGTGAATTATTAGTCGAACGCTTTTATCAATTACGTGATTATGCAGCGCAACACACTGAAAGTTCAGCCATCTTTCATCTAATCGATTAAATCCTACTTAATTCACTCTCTCAGTTTTACCTATCTACTTTATTTTCAAGGAAACTTATTATGACTCGTCTAGCTTCCCGCTTTGGTGCGGCGAATAGCATTCGTCGCGAGCGCCCGTTAACCATCGAAGAATTACTCCGTACTGTACCGAGTGTTTTCTCTGAAGAAAAGCACGAATCCAGAAGTGAACGTTATACTTACATACCAACCATTACTTTATTGGATAGCCTTCAAAAAGAAGGCTTCTACCCGTTCTTTGCTTGTCAGACTCGTGTACGTGATACCAGTCGTCGAGAACATACAAAGCACATGTTACGACTCAGACGCCATGATCAAATTACAGGTAGCCAAGTGCCGGAAATCATCTTACTCAATAGCCATGATGGCTCCAGTAGCTATCAAATGTTACCCGGCTTCTTTAGAGCCATTTGCTGTAATGGCCTCGTTTGCGGTGACACGTTTGGTGAAGTGAGAGTACCGCACAAGGGCGATGTGGTGAATAAAGTCATTGAAGGGGCTTATGAAGTATTAGGCACCTTCGATGCCATCGCAGATAAACGCGAAGAAATGCAAAGCTTGATATTACCCCCACCAGCACAACAAGCTTTGGCACAAGCGGCTTTAACTTATCGCTTTGGTGAGGAGCATCAACCGATTACCGAAGAACAAGTATTACAACCTCGTCGCTGGGAGGATAAGAAAGATGATCTGTGGACTGTGTACCAACGCTTGCAGGAGAATTTAATCAAGGGAGGATTGTCTGGTCGGAACGCTAAAGGTAAACGTGCTCGCACTCGTTCAGTGAATGGCATTGATGGCGATATTAAATTGAATAAGGCATTGTGGGTGATGACAGAAAAGATGTGCAATTATTTACATAACAATCCCATTTAGTGTACAATAATTAACCACAATATTAATGCTATAACTTGTTAATTAGGTAGCTTCATCATTTATAAATGATTTCTGTCTATAATTATGGCTACCTTGATTTTTTAAATTTTATAAGGAGAGTCTGAGTGGAATTAGGATTTTTTTTTTGGTGCTGGTGCAGAAATAGGATATGGGCTTCCTAGTGGGGGGCGATTCGCAATAGATATTTTTAGGCAAGATCCAAGCAAATATAAAATAGAGTTACGTGAGCAACTAAGAGCTCTAGATTCTCGTTCTGCTTATGCAAGTGATTGGTTGCCTTCTGAATATGCAGGTAAGAGCATTTATGCCTTTGGGCGAAATGAATTTACTAGTTTGATTGAATCTTCAATCGAGTATAAACGTACAGAGATCATCCGTAGATTAAATCAATTTGATCAGGAGTGTGATGCAGCGATTACTCAATTAGGTATTGATAAATCACAATTAGAACAGAAATTTACTGATGCGCTAGATTCGGGGTTTGGTGAAAGATTATATACTCATGCGATACGTCTTAATGAGTTGTTATCTAGGGATGTCCGTTTATTTGACTCGGAATATTATTCAGCCATGCTTGATGTTGTTAGGACATCAAATCAGAATGATGATTTAAAAAGATATGCGTCAGCATTTATGCAATTATTAGTTGGTGCGCATGGACAAGCTTTAGTGCAACGTCTCAATCAAGAACTTTTTGAAGAAGCGCCCGATGACTTACCTATTTTTGATGATATTGTTGGAATGTTTCGTATAGAGTTCAGCAGAATTGGTTCAACAGCTCTTGAGTTACTTTTAGAAGAGGATAGAGTTTTTGAAACAAACGATGATAGCACTGCTCTAACTTTGCTTTGCGCTATAGCCCAAAAAGTATTAGAAAATATTTTTACTACAGTATTAGATTACCAAAAACTAATTGATGACCATTTTCGTTATTTATTCTCTCCAGCAACGGAATGGGCTAAATTTACAAGGATGGTTATTTTCCTTAAAATAGCCCGTGATTATATTAGTTCACAAGCACCATCGATAGAGTCTCTTCCTGAGCAAGGTTATTATCATGATCTTGCTAGAGCGAACAATGGTATAGATATAACCGCTGTTGGAACAGCGAATTACAATAGTTTACTTGCTGGAATTTTTAGTCATTTATCTGTCAATTTACCAGAAATTATTCATCTTAATGGAAGTATTAATGATTATTATAACCCGTATAAAAACTCAGTTATTACTTGTCGATTAGAAGATTTAGATCAGGAACAAATTCATGTACCATTTATTTTAACTCAAAGTGGATTAAAGCCTTTAACGTCGGTTGAAATGTCACGTAGATATGTGACATTATTTGACAAATATGCTGATTCTGATGCAGTCGTTGTAGTCGGATTTGGTTTTAACAAAGATGATAGTCATATTAATGGGCTTTTTAGAGAGCTAGTCGAAAATAAAGGTCGTAGGTTAATTATTATTACGCTAAATACAGATGGAACAGCAGAAGAGCAAAAGCGGAAGTTAAGAAGTAAAATGCGTATTTCTCATGAATATAATCATTTAATCCATATTATTACAGTTGATGCTCAAACTAGAACACATAATGATACCTTGTGGCTTGATGCAGTAATCAACCTTGTCAATCAACTTAATGAATAGGGATTTTTTTGATTTGTGTATTTTTGAGGTTTGATAAAAGTAATAGGTATGGTCAGCAACGAGTCTATTCCATAATTTATTACCTAACGGAATAGACTCCGATTAGATAGTGAGTATACATTTAAGTATACAAAAATTTTTCTATTAATTTATATCAAACAAAAACAATGTATTGTATATAAAAATCGAGTCCGGCCTTCGCACCACTAAAGTGAAAATTAAGACGCTCAAGGCGTCTTTTTTTATGCCTGAATCTTAAGGTTACAAGGCTTTCCTCGCATTTTTAGTCAATGAATGTCAATCCAGCCCAACCTGTATGTGAGTATATCTGTCGCTTCGATAATATTTATTATGCATTATTGATGGCATTGCTAATGATAGTACATGCAGGCGCATCCTGTAGCGTAGGCACGTAGTTATCTATGTAACGCGAAATCATCTGAGATATCTCGTATATATACCCAGTCTGGGGGGAAGAGAACAAAGAATATGGCATTAACTGATACGAAAGTTCGTGCAGGTAAACCAGACGAGAAAGCTTACATACTGACAGACAGTGATGGCTTGTTTCTGTATATTCACCCCAATGGTTCTAAATACTGGCGTTTCCGTTTCCGCTTTGGCGGTAAACAACATTTGATGGCTTTTAGTGTATACCCTGAGATCTCTTTAGCAGATGCCAGAGAAAGAAGGGATGCTGCCAGAAAGCAAGTTGCTTTAGGTATTTATCCACGCGAACACAAGAAAGAATTAAAGGAAGAGCAGCAAAAGGAATTCAATACCGTTGAGAAAGTTGCTCGTGATTGGCACGCGACCAATAAAAAGTGGTCATAAGGCCATCCTTATCTTGTGATGTGTTTTGTTTTAATATTTCCTATGCTAGTGTTCTGCTTTAATAAAACAAGACACTTTAATAATGGAATATAATCCAATTATTGAGGTGTTAAATGAAAAAACGAACAAACAGAATTTATACTACTGAGTTTAAGCAAGAGGCGGTCGCATCAGTCACCGAGCCAGGCTATAGCGTGCCAAAAGCGGCAGCTTCTTTAGGGATCACCGATAAATTATTTTATAACTGGAAAGCAAAATTCGACGCTGAGCAATCGGGTAACAGCTTGAATTCAGATGATAGAGCTGAGCTATTAATTAAGGCTTCGAAAGGAAATTAAAGAACTTAGGATGGAGAAAGAAATCCTAAAAAAGCCAGCGCCCTCCTGCTAAAGGAAACCAAGTAGCGTTTAAAACGATTAAGCAATTATCTTCACAGTTTCCCGTGCTGAAGCTCTGCAATTTAATGAAAACAAGTCGTTCTGCCTATTACGCTTGGCTCAAACTTACTTCTTATCGGCATTACTTCAATTACATTAACTTTGGCCCCAATATGGATGGGCAATTTCATGGTGTTATCACTTGATTTTGCTACAAATTTTGAGTGGAAAACCTCAGCATATTGTGGGCAGAGGAAAATAAGTAATCCTAAAGAAAGATATTTTGGTTTTCATGCTGATAAGTATACTGTCTATTATTCTGATAGAAATGGAAAATGGGGGGTTGAAGAAATAAGATGTATAAAGAATCAAAACGGCGATGATTCTTTTATCAAGTTATCTATAGATGAAAACCCTATGCCTAAGTGGTTCAATGATGCAGAAAAAGATTAAAAGTAGATCACTTATACAATACAAGTTAATGTTGCCTTGTAAGGCATACTAAAGTTAATGATGTTGGTGAGCCCACCAGCATCACGATTAATGGGGAGTGGACAGATCGTCTGTAACCTAATCAGAATAACATTACATCTATAAAAATACATTGATGTTTGATTTTGAATCAAAAGTAAGATAAAAGAATATTAATCTATTTATATGATAAAGGTCAAATTATGACACCGGAAGAAAAGGAATTATACGGCTCGATGATCGATTCAGTCGTTAAAGATGTCGAGGATATCGCAAATACGGCTTATCTAGGCGGTAAAAGGTCTATTCGTAGAACCTCTCATATGTTTTTACATCGGGAAGATTTGGGCGATCAATACGATGAGATCCATGATGCAGTATATGAAAAATATGGTAAAAAAACTAAAGAAGAAGATGAGCGAATTTTAAGTTTAATTTGGGAGATTGTTAAGAATCCTGATATTATTATAGATGCCGTTGAAATAATTATTAATGATTTAATGGACTCATCTTCTGAAGAAAGAAAGAAGAAAATAAAAATTTATGCTGAAGCTACAAAGAATATGACTAACTCATTAATACAAAAACAAATGGTTAAGAAGATGTTAGTATATACGATTGCTTATATAATAGCCCAAAAGATAATCAAAGATATCACGAAGAATGCCTTAGTGAAAAGATTTATTACTTGGCAACTATCGGCTTTAACAACATATGGTCTTTTTGAACAAATGGTTAAAGCATCTGATAGATTGAAAATTAAATATCCAAGGTTATATTTAAAATTAAAATCTAATAATCTAGATCTTACTTATTTTTTTATTGAGCCTCATATGGGATCATTAATTGAATCTTACTATTATGGTGATAGTTCAGTATTTACGGATGAATTAATTCTTAAGCATTTAGATGGGTTAATTAGTGATGAAGAATAAAATAATTAGTGTTTTTAAAAATTCGATTGCATTTTTGTATAGACAATTTAGTGATCTTATCCATATAGCTATTACAGCAGTGCTATGTTATTTATGCTTTCTTTTTTCACCCACTCTGCCAATAGCAATAATAGGATGTGTTGTTATTATAATCGTTATGTTCTTACTTAGTATGTTTGTTTTTCCTTAAACAAATAAAAAAGTAGTAGTGTAGAAATACTACTACTTAAGGTTTATTAAAAAATATTATTCTCTTTAATACTATAACCAGATGTGCCCGCCATGTGATGGGTGCATGTAATATCTGAATAATTAACCGAGATTAGTTCTTCGGGCTGGCTCATGTTGTGGGTTAAACTATGTGGGTAACGTGTTGAAAAATCAACTATTTGTGCCCCTTGAATAAGGATTGAATAATATTTTTCTTGTTTCCCATCCTGCGAAGTCCGATAAAAATCAAATATTAGTTTGAGTACTTCATTATTTGATATGGCACTGAGAATCAATGGTGATGATTTATCTATAAGTTTTATAAAGTCTATTGGTAAATGATTGACATTTTGGTGTCTAGTAATGGAGTTTTTAAATTCCAAAATAAAAATTTGATCTTCTTTTCCTACTTGGCTCTTGTTCCCGATAGAGTCTATTGAAGAACATCCTCTGGAGATAAGACCTTGTTTGTTGCCTTCCATAGTAAGATAAATAAGGTTAGCCATAAAAATTATTCTCCTTGTTAATTTATGAATAAGGTATTACGATTCCATCGTATCACTAAGGTAAATTTTTATCATAGTAAATTGTTAAAGTATCACTGATACTTACTTTTTTACATATTTACGGCTAAAAGATCTTGATCTTTTTTTAGACCTCAGAGTGCTGAGTATACATTTAAGTATACAAAAAATTATCTGTAAATTTATACTGAATAAAAACAAAGCATTGACTATTAAAAGCGAGTCCGTCCTTTGCTCAAGGCGTCTTTTTTTATGCCTGAAATCTTAAGGCTACAAGGCTTTCTTCGCATTTTCAGTCAATGCATACCAGCCCAACACAACCCGCATCAACCTCCTTGTGAGTATATCTGTCGCTTCGATAATATTTATTACGCATTACTGATCCCATTTTGGCGACAAATGTCTTCCACTTTCATCCCTGAATCAGCGAGTTTTAAGATATTAGCGATTTGAGTCTCAGTAAAACGAACTTTTTTCATCATGACCTCTGCAATTTTTAGGGCAAAAAATCTAATTATAGCTGTCTCATTTTAGGGGATGTGGACAACGCGAAATCATCTGAGATATCTCGTATATACCCACTCTGAGGTGAAGAGAACAAAGAATATGGTATTAACCGATACAAAAGTTCATGCAGCTAAACCGGACGAAAAAGCTTACACACTAACTTTGTTAGTCTTTATTTGTTCTAGTGAATTGTGCTTTGCCCGCAGGGATGAAATTGATTTTGATAATGCCAAGTAGACGATCCCCGCGGAACGTGAAGCGATAGGTGAGGTTAAGCACTCTCATTGCTTTATGATAAATCGATCAAAACCGCTGTTGACGGTGAAGGTTTTTATACTACCTAGTTTAGAATGAGGTTATCTCAGCGACATTTAGCAGCGATGAAATCAAAAGAACCTAGGCACCTTGGGCTTACATTGACTTATCTGTTGAAATCGCTGAGAAAGTAGCAAAAGATCCAATTATAAATAAGTTGTCAAATAGAGGATTACTGGCGTTTATAGTAACTCTCTATATTATCCTTTCTAAAACTTACTATAATACTTCAGTTGACATTAATCATTATCACTTTTAGAGTAATTTGTTTCCTATTTTATTTTTAAAGTTTATTATCAATTATAATCAATCTTTTTTTGATCAATATTGGTTTTTTATTTTTATTGCGGAAGAGGGAGAAGGTGAATTAATACGAGTAAATTCTATTATAATGTGTAAATAATACTGAATTTTCAACCATTCATTTGTATTTCTTATGTGTCTGATTGTTTTTTGTGCTTTAAGATTGAGTTTGAAATTACAGGAGTAAATAATCACTATTCTGTTGGGTAAATAATTTTTGGCTAATTATCTTAACGGTGGATGTTTAACTATTTTTATTTCCAATAACGTGAAAAAATTATTAGATTTATAGAATTTCTGTATTGGTTAGTATTTTAAATTTTCTTAGTGGATAATGTTTTGGTCACGTTTTTTGATATTCTTATTGAAATAAAATTCTTGTTTTCTTTATTTTGTTTGTTGATCGTGTTTTTTAGTTTTACTTCAGCAATTTTTTTGTTTTTTTAATATATGCCTACTTTAGCTATTTATTGTAAGTTATTGTTTCTAAATTACATGTATTACATGTAATTTATTTATCGCATTATTCACCTAAATATTTCTTTTTATTTTAAATTAAAATCTAACTTTATTTATATTGTTAATTAATAAGGGATTTTTCTTTTGATCCCCTCTTATTTTAATCGAAAAAACCGATCGAAAACAAAAATACAATAGATTTCGACTATCAAAATTAGACAATTCGATCGAAAAAAACAATTTTTAACTCGAAAAATGATTCTATATCCTAATGTGAGTTGACGAATGTTTCTCTTATAAACAATACATAGAATAAATCCGCTAATAATAGTTAGAGAGGTTTAGAATGCGAGAGCGAAAATATGATTCGTTAT
Source organism: Providencia sp. PROV122 (assembly GCF_028482365.1). NCBI lineage: Bacteria > Pseudomonadati > Pseudomonadota > Gammaproteobacteria > Enterobacterales > Morganellaceae > Providencia > Providencia sp. PROV122. The sequence goes on from NZ_JAMPQI010000043.1 coordinate 8,183, forward strand.
CTAATAATATTGGCAGAATGCTGAAGTCTTATCGAAGAAGAACCGGATTAACAGGCAGCGAATTAGCCAAAAAAATTAATGTAAGTCAGCAACAAATATCCCGTTATGAAAATGGGGTTAATAATATAACATTCGATAAATTAATTATACTTTTTAATGCGCTTGAAATGGATGGGGCAGATGTTGAAATGTTTTTCGAAAAAATAAAGCGTTTTTTTGATTCTGATAAATATAAAAACACACGCAGAGAGTAATAAGGCATGGCAGATATTTAAATTTAATTGAATTACAGTTTTGTAATTTAATTAAATTCGAACATTTTAACTGTGTCTTTATTTAAATGGTACTAACCCTCCTCTATTGTCAAAGTTTTTGCAATAAATAAACATAAGGAAATTTTATGAAAGTTAAATCACTAGCACTTGTTATTGTTTCGGCTCTATCTTTAAGTTCAGTTGCTGCTGTTGCAGAAACGACAACAGTTAATGGCGGTACTGTGCACTTTAAAGGTGAGTTGGTGAACGCAGCATGTGCTGTTGATGCTAACTCTGTAGAACAAACTGTACGTCTTGGCCAATTCCGTACTGCTAAGTTAGCACAAGCAGGTGACACCAGCTCTCCAGTTGGTTTCAACATTCAATTGAATGATTGTGATACCACTGTTGCAACGTCTGCAAAAGTCGCGTTTAGAGGCGTAGCCGCAAATGCCGCTAACCCAACGGTTCTAGCTGTTGCGGGTTCAGCAGCAGGTTCTGCGACTAACGTTGGCATTCAAATTTTAGACTCCAAAAGCGTACCTCTAGATCTTGATGGTGCAACATTTAGTAGTGCTATCACTTTGAATGATGGTAATAACGTTCTGCCATTCCAAGCACGTTACTATGCACTTGGTGCAACAACAGCAGGTATTGCGAATGCTGACGCAACATTTGCGGTTCAGTACGAGTAATTATTGCGCGATGGATGAAGGGTGAAAAACCCAATAGGCCATGGACGGCTTTTTATAAACAAAACTAAAAAGGTGAAAGCTCATGAGAGGGCTGATACTTGTTCTACTACTTTTGGTTTCTCCGCTTATGGAAGCTGGAAATAAGTGGCAAGTCCAACTTCCAGGCGGAGGAATGCGCTTTCAAGGGGAACTGATTGCTGAAGCTTGTAGTGTTGAAACTTCAGATAGAAGTTTGATCGTGAATATGGGGCAGTTGCGCACCAATATGCTCAATGCATCAGGCCAAGATACAGACCCCGTGATCTTTGATATTCATCTCCGAGAATGTAGTGCTGTTGCTAGTGAATACGTCTCAATCACTTTTGCGGGTATTGCTAACGATAAAAACCCAGCGATCTTTGCTATTGATAATGGACCTAATACGGCAACAGGTGTGGGACTGGCTATTTTTGACTCAAAAGATACGTTGATCCCAATAAATAGTTCACCACGAAAAATAGAGCGAGTCAGTAACGGTGATATGACTTTACATTTTGTCGCGAAGTATCGTGCGACTAGCGACCAAATTACAGGCGGAAAAGCGGATGCTCAAGCACTGTTTTCGCTCACATATGAATGAATAAAAAGATCAAAAAAATGTCTGCGCGTATTTTTAATGTTTTTAGTAAAAGAAGGACAGATGTAACCATGAGAACAGGAACAACTCGTAAACTAATTACTGCGTTATTTATATTACTCTGCTCAAGTATATCAACTCAGGTATACGCAGGAGTTGCTTTGGGCGCTACGCGGGTTATTTACCCTGCAGGGCAAAAACAGGTTCAACTTGCTGTCACCAATAATGATGAAAAGGGCGTTTTTCTTATCCAATCATGGGTAGAAAATGCTAACGGTCAAAAAGATAACCAATTTGCTATCACACCTCCGCTGTTTTCTATGCAAGGTAAAAAAGAAAATACCTTACGAATTATTGATGCAACCAATAATCAATTGCCTAATGATAGAGAAAGCTTGTTTTGGTTAAATGTCAAAGCGATACCTGCTATGGATAAGTCAAAGCAAAATGAAAATACCCTGCAATTAGCGATTATCAGCCGTATCAAACTTTATTATCGTCCTACTGATTTGGCGATTGCGCCAGATAAAGTGGCTGAAGAATTACGTTTTAAGCGGCAAGCCGGAACACTGTTTGTCACTAATCCAACACCATATTTTGCCACGGTAGCTGAATTAAAAATCGGCTCGGTGAAGCTAGATAATGTGCTAGTACCGCCTTTCGGTGACGCGTCAGTAACCGTACCGGCTAATGCAAATGGTGAGATTTCCTTCCAAACCATCAATGATTACGGCGCATTAACCCCCAAAATGACGGGGCGTACTCTGTAAAAGCGGGTTTCTTACTTATAAAAAATAGCTAACTATCACTTTGAATTAAATAACTTACTGAGCGATTTAGCAGATCGGGTCGGAGGGAACATGTCATATCTGGCATCTGGAAAAGAGCCATTAATTTTGGAGAAGAAAACGTTTTTTGGCAATCTACCCGAGCGCCATTTTCCCTTAATTCCATTGGCACTCTTTATTGGTGTCTGCCTATACCCTACTTGGGCTGAGGCAGAATTATACTTTAACCCACGCTTTTTGTCTGATGATCCTTCTGCTGTTGCTGACCTGTCTGCTTTTGAACAAGGTCAAGAAGTACCTGAAGGCACTTATCGTGTTGATGTGTATCTCAATGATGGATATTTATCGATTCGAGATGTTCATTTTACTATCGATAAGAGTAGCAAAGAATTGTCGCCATGTTTAACGCTTGGTGAGTTAGCTAAAATGGGTGTGAAGACATTGGCCATTCCAAATGTCGAGACAATCTCTGAGGACACTTGTCAGCCTTTAAATACATTGATTGCTGATTCAACATCAAAATTTGATGTTGGCTTACAACGTTTATATATCACTGTGCCTCAAGTGTATATGAGGGATAGAGCGCGAGACTTTATTCCTACTGAGTATTGGGACTCTGGTATTACTGCAGGTCTTTTAAATTATAGCCTCACGGGAAGTCGTGCACGTAACCAAAATGGTACTCATAGCAGCTATACCTACCTGAATTTACAGAGTGGATTAAACCTTGGGCCATGGCGCTTGCGCGATAACTCCACATGGAGTCACAGTAGCGGTAAGACTAACAGTGAAACGCGTTGGGAGCATATCAATACTTATTTAGAGCGCGGTATCAATGAATTCCGCTCACGCTTAACGGTAGGTGATAGTTACACACTTGGTGATATTTTCGACAGTTTTAACTTCCGTGGTATTCAATTAGCTTCCGACGATAATATGCTACCGGAAAGCGAAAAGGGTTTTGCGCCTGTGATCCGTGGTATTGCACGAGGCACTGCTGACGTTTCAATTAAACAAAATGGCTATGAAATTTACCGGAATACTTTTCCGCCAGGGCCTTTTGTTATTAATGATTTATATGCGGCAGGGAACAGTGGTGATCTCCAAGTTACCATTACAGAGGCGGATGGTTCAATACAAAGCTTCACGGTGCCTTATTCTTCGGTGCCTTTGCTACAGCGTGAAGGGCATACTAAATATGCGGTTACAGTAGGTGACTACCGTTCAGGAAATGGGCAACAAGAAAAGCCGACCTTTGTACAAGGTACCATAATGCGTGGTTTGTCATATGGTTGGACGCTATATGGTGGAACGCAACTTGCAAATCGCTACCAATCTTTCAACGCTGGTATTGGTAAAAATATTGGTGTGTTTGGGGCATTATCCGTCGATATTACACAAGCTAATGCCAAGCTACCTGATGATAGTAATCATCAAGGACAATCTATTCGCTTCTTATATAACAAGTCACTGAATGAAACGGGAACAATTATTCAGTTAGCTGGTTATCGTTATTCAACTAAGGGTTATTACTCATTCGCGGATACCACCTATAAACGAATGGATGGCTATAACCTTGCAACACAAGATGGTGTTATACAGGTTACGCCGAAATTCACCGACTACTACAACTTAGCCTATAACAAACGCGAAAAAATCCAATTAAGTTTGACTCAACAATTGGGTGAACAATCGACGTTATATGTGACGGGTAGTCACGAAACATATTGGAATACTAATAAATCAGATAAGCAATTACAGGTTGGTATCAATACGTTAATCGAAGGGATCAATTGGGGCTTAAGTTACAGCCTATCGAAAAACTCGTGGCAGGATGCCAACGACCAAATGTTGGCCTTGAATGTGAATATTCCATTCAGTCATTGGCTGCGTTCGGATAGCCAATCTATCTGGCGTAATGCAAGTGCCAGCTATAACGCTTCACATGATCTGAAAGGCCGAGTCACCAATACGGCTGGTATCTATGGAACATTATTGGATGACAATAATTTAAGTTATAGCGTGCAAACAGGTTATGCCGGGGGTGGGGAAGGAAACTCTTCTGCAACAGGCTATACCTCACTCAACTATCGCGGTACTTATGGTAATGCCAACGTGGGCTATAGCTATACCAATGACTTAAGCCAGATGTATTACGGTTTAAGTGGAGGGATTTTAGCGCATGCTAATGGGGTCACGTTAAGCCAACCAATGAATGATACGGTGGTTTTAATTAAAGCGCCGGGTGCTGGGAATGTCAAAGTTGAAAACCAAACTGGTGTTACAACGGATTGGCGTGGTTATGCCGTTTTGCCCTATGCCTCTGATTACCGTGAAAACCGAGTCGCTCTTAATACCAATACATTAGCTAATAATGTTGATCTTGAAGATCCCGTCGTGAGTGTTGTACCGACTCGAGGTGCAGTAGTGCGTGCGGATTTCCATCCTAAAGTAGGTGTGAAAGTACTAATGACACTCATGAGACAGGGCAAACCTGTGCCATTTGGTGCAGTGGTAACCTCAAAAGGCAGTAATGGTGGCAGTATTGTTGCCGATGATGGGCTGGTTTATCTAACAGGGTTGCCACTGGCAGGGCAATTGGTTGCTCGCTGGGGAGATAGCCCAGATGCACAATGCCAAGTCAACTACACACTGCCTGAGCAAAGCCGGCAGGAAATACTCAGTAAGCATCGTGTAGAGTGCCTCTAAGGAGCAAAAAGTGTTTGATAAATTGAAGATTTTTTCTGCAACCTTGCTGACGTCGATCATGTTTTCTGCAAGTGCTTATGCAGCGGATAGCACGATCACTATTAAAGGCAATGTCAAAGACAACACTTGTGCAGTCGCACCGGGTTCTCAGAATCAAGTCGTTGATCTGCTAAATAATGCCGTTAGACAACTATATGCCATCGGTGAAGTGACACCACTTGTGCCATTCCAAATTGAGCTTACCCCTTGTGGGGCGTCAGTATTAGCCGTCAAGGTAGGATTTGTGGGCATCGCAGATGCAAACAATACGTCGTTATTGGCGTTAGAACCAGGAACTTCTAATGCTTCAGGAGCAGGGATACAAATTTTAGATGGCAGTAGAACGCCATTGGTACTCAATGCCAATAGTAATCAAATTGCATGGACACCATTGGTTGCTGGGCGAAGTAATACCTTGCAATTTTATGCGCGATTGATGGCTTCTAATTTACCTATTGTTGCAGGTCATGTACGAGCGACAGCAACTTTCACGCTTGAATTTCAGTAAACAGGGGATGCCATGATTGATAATTATTGGAAGAGGATCACTGCACTACTATTGGGGGTGTTATCAAGCCAGATAACCTCAAGCTATGCGGCGGATGCCACAGTCACCGTGAATGGTAGTGTGGTGGCAAAGCCTTGTACTGTAGCAACCACTACCGCCAATGTTGAATTGGGTGATCTATATACCCTCAATTTAATTTCTGCTGGCTCAGCCTCTGAATGGCATTCAATTTCATTGAATTTAGAGAATTGCCCGGTTGGTACATCAGCAGTGACGGCAACCTTTCAAGGGATCGCCGATACCACCGGCTATTATAAAAACCAAGGTACGGCAGGCAACATTCAGTTGCAATTGCAAAATAGTGCAGGAACAAATTTGAATAACGGTGCGCAGCAAAAATTACAGGTCAATGATTCTACCATGTCGACGAGTTTTCCATTAAGAGTCAGAGCATTAACAGTCAAAGGTGGTGCGACACAGGGAACTATCCAGGCAGTGATTGATGTCACTTACACTTATCAGTGAGTTAAACCATGAATGTAAAAAAAATGATTAAATTATTTTTCGCTAATCTGATTATTTATTTAGCCAGTATCTCTTCTGTGTATGCATTTACTTGTTATGACTCAACGGGGAATGTGTTGGATAGTCTTTCGGGGACAGCGACTGCGAACGTTTATGTTAACCTTCAACCGAGTGTGCAAGCAGGACAAAACTTAGTGGTGGATTTGTCACGATCTATTTTTTGTCGCAACGATAGTCCTTTAACTCGTAGGGACTTGGTGAGTATGAGACGAGGCTCTGCCTATGGTGGGGTATTGTCGAACTTTAATGGTTCATTACGCTATTATACGTCAAGCTATCCGTTTCCGTTGGTGTCACCGACTCATCAACAGAATTTCCCTTCAGGGAATTATACACCTTGGAACACTCAGCTATATTTGACCCCTATTTCAGCGGCGGGGGGAGTGGTTATCAATAAAGGCACTCGTTTTGCGACATTGGTGATGTACCAAGTTGGCTCTGCTCTTGTTGGTGGCGGTAATGTGGAGACGGCGACCTTTACGTGGAATTTATATGCCAACAATAATGTAGTAGTACCTATTGGTGGTTGTGATGTTTCTTCGCGTAATGTGATCGTTAATCTGCCTGAATATCCTGCAACTGCACCAGTACCACTTTCTATTTATTGTGCACGAAATCAAAATATTTCTTATTACCTGACAGGTTCGACGGATACTAGCTCTTCCATATTTGCGAACACTTTTTCGGGAACTAATGCGGCAAAAGGCGTCGGGATCCAATTAGTGCGTAATGGAAACGCCATCCCAACTAACCAAAACGTGCAATTGGGGGCTGTGGGAACATCTGCGGTGAGTTTAGGTTTGAGTGCACGATATGCACGTACTACAGGGCAGGTGACGGCAGGGAAAGTACAATCAGTGATTGGTGTTACTTTTATCTATGATTAAAGAGA
>NZ_JAMPQI010000044.1:0-4973 GCF_028482365.1 Providencia sp. PROV122
CAATATTTCGACAAAGAAACCGGCTTGCACTATAATACCTTCAGGTACTACGCCCCAGATTTAGGTCGCTTTACCCAGCAAGACCCGATAGGGCTGGCGGGGGGACTGAATCTTTATCAGTATGCGCCAAATCCACTGACGTGGAACGATCCGCTAGGACTATCGAGTTGTGCCTTAGGTCGAAATATGGGAGCAAAAACTGGTGATGGCATGGCTAACCATCATCTTATTCCTGAAGAGTTAATGAAAGATAAGAACTTTAAATATCTTTTTGATCGACTTAAAAAGATTGGTTGGGATGGTGATGGAGCTTCAAATGGAGCCTTTTTACCTGGATCAAAAGGTCTTGCTAGCAAAATGGAAATACCAGGCCATTGGTCTAATCATAATCAATATACCAGTGCTGTAAGGAATAAATTGTCTCAACTTGCAACCCAGGCAAACAAGTTGAGCGATACGCAATTAGCTCTGGGGATAAAAGAAATCCAATACTGGGCAAGGAAAGGACTTGATAATGGCTTGTTTAAAACTGATCCTAACACAGGTAGATTATTATGATTAATAGTGAAAATGAATTTTTTGTTATCGAATATTCTCCGAATGATGAAGGAATACCATATTTTATGGACCAAGAGTGGGTACCAGAATTACCTAATTATGACCTTTTTACTGCACCACCACTACCAGAGGATTTTTCAGATAATTATGCAGTTAAAATAAAGGCATATAAATTAGATGGTGATTACTTTTCAAATGATAACTTAATTTCATCTGATATGTTAATATTACTCTCCGAATTGAAGGTGAAATGTATCAGTATTCCTGTTAAAGTTAGATTGTATAAAAACAAAACCCCATCAAAAGAATATTATTTATTTTATATTCTAAGTTACTTATCTATAATGGATGAGTCTAAATCGATATTTACGATATCAAAGGATATAGAGACGGGTGAATTTAACACTCCAGATGAAAAAAACTTAGAAAAAATATACTACGAAAGAATAGATAAATTTAAAATTAGAGATGATATTCATGAGCATTTATTCATTTGTAATGAAATATCAAAACCTGTATGTTCATCATTATTTAAGAATAAGTTTGAGTCACTAAAACTATGTGGTGTTAAATTTGAAAAAATCGATGATAATTATAAATATGATGTTTGGGAAGGCTGGTAATTATCACTAAAAAAGGGCTTGTTGCAAAAATTACTTAAGTGAAAAACACTAACGTTATTGATTGTCTTTAGAGACTGTAATTTAGATTGTGTATTTGCCTGCTTTTGATAGGTTAATTTCAACAACACAGCAGGCATATTATGGACGAGAAAAAACTAAAAGCCCTTGCAGCAGAATTTGCAAAAGGGATTAAGACCGAAGCTGATCTTAATCAGTTCACTCGCATGCTGACTAAATTGACCGTTGAGACGGCATTAAGCGCCGAACTGACTGAGCATTTGGGATATGAAAAAATAGTACCAAAACAGGTATTAACATGCGTAACGGCTATTCATCTAAAACATTACTCACGGACGATGGTGATTTTGAATTGAACACGCCACGTGACCGTGAAGGCAGTTTTGAACTTCAGTTGATTACGAAAAATCAAACTCGCATCACTCTGATGGACAGTCAAATTTTATCTCTCTACGCAAAAGGAATGCCTCCCGTGAAATCGTCGCTACATTCAAGGAAATGTACGATACGAATGTTTCTCCGACCCTAATTTCAAAAGTCACTGATGCCGTTAAAGAGCAAGTCCAAGAATGGCAAAACCGACCACTCGAATCGCGGTATCCTATTGTTTATCTTGACTGCATTGTTGTCAAAGTGCGTCACGATGGCAGGGTTATCAATAAGTCTGTTTTTCTTGCATGAGCCATCAATACTGAAGGACATAAAGAACTTTTGGGAATGCGGATGGCCGAAAATGAAAACACTAAATATACCACGAATGCCATCGAGTCACTAAATAGCGTTATTCGTCATGCGATTAAAAAACGTAAGGTATTCCCCAGCGATGATTTAGTGCGTAAAGTGATTTACTTAGCGATTGAATCAGCTTCTAAAAAATGGAGCATGCCAATTCAAAACTGGAAACAGGCAATGAGCCGTTTTATTATTACGTTTGGCGACCGCCTAGACGGTCACCTTTAATAAAAGGCAAATACACAAAATTATTTACAGGGTCGCTCTGGTTAATAAAGGCAGTTAGAAGATGACCAGTCTTTAATTAATCCATTTTTATCGGTAATAAAGTTATCTACACATAAGCGAGGGTTATTAAGGTACGGGTCATTAGAACTGTTTTGGGTTTTCTTAAAGGTATACTGAGACCCCCCATCCTGTCTCTTATGAACCCCAAAAGGGCTGCCCCTTTGCATTATTAGGTCATCGATAGATTTACCAATCCAACTTTGGCGGCGATTTTTGAATTCATACTCCTCTTTTTCTCTTTCTAATTGTGCTTTTGATTTCATTGTAGTGCTATTGTTTCCATTGTTTTTGTGCTTTGCACCAGGGACACCTGTTAATGCATAAGTTATATCTGATATGGTATCTCTATGTTTCTGAGTACAACCACTTAATATGATCAGTGAAACTAAAATAATACTTAAATTGAATTTTTTATTCATCGAAGATAGCTCAAAATTAAGAATTTATAATTATTTCATATAGATATGAAATTCAAGTGTATATTGTACTAACTATAGTAATTATTAGACATATGAGAATCGTCCGATATTGAAGTAAGAATAACCTAATACCCCAATATTGCACCAATCAAAACGATACGAAAGATATTGTCCACTTCCGCTAAAATGAAACAGCGATAATTAATTTCAACCTGAAGCTTTTTGTAGTAGCAGACTGCGAGCAACCTTAACATTTATCAACAACAAACCATAACAATTGATAACAGGCAATTATTGCACAAATCCAGCCCAAAAAGGGCTTCAACGCTATATTTCTACTTCAGGATACGGGTACTATAACAGCTATCAGTATGACCTTTTAGGGTAATTACCCAGCATTTAGGCACCAAACCGCACACCACGGTGTACCATGCGTACAATGACCACAGTTATACCTCTTTAGCCCGTATTGAATGCACGGATACCCCCGTCAATCCACGGTGCGCCATCTATTACACGCACAGTGGCTTAAACGGATTGCCGGAGGCGCCCACCAACGGTGACGGTCATCTCGTTTGGCAAGGTCAATAGGGTGTTTGGGGGAATTTACAGCGTCAGGCCCGCCCTACCGGTGAGTTTAACAGTGAACAAAACCTGCGTTTTCAAGGGCAATATTTCGACAGAGAAACGGGGTTGCACTATAATACCTTTCGGTACTACGCCCCGGATTTAGGCCGCTTTACCCAGCAAGATCCTATCGGGTTAGCGGGTGGGTTAAATCTGTACCAGTATGCGCCGAATCCGCTGATCTAGGTGGACCCGTGGGGATTGAGCAGTGGTCATGATGCAAAAAATTAAGAGAAAATATGATTAAAGCAGGAAAAATTGTACCTGACTTCCAGAACGCTGCTCACCATATTATAATGCCAAATTCTAAAGATGTACGAATGCGTTGGCTACAAAGAAAAATGAAAAGATTAGGAATTGATATTAATAGTACTGAAAATGGAATATTTTTGCCTGCCAATAAAAAGGTTGAGGTTCCCGTTGGAAATAAATTACCCAGACATTCTACAATTCACACAAATGAATATAAACAGAAGGTATTTGACAGACTAAAATCAATAAAAGATAAAGAATCAATGATTAAAGAATTAGGCCGCATTTATAATGAAATCGCATCTGGAGCATTTTAAAATGAATGATATAAATTTAACGGATTACATTGCCAAACAAAAAGAGAAGTTCGATTTTATTAATACAAATATAGTCAACAACGATTATATAAATAAGAAAATAAAAGAAAAAAATCGTTAACAAAAAATATTGTTATTGGTAAAGGGATGCTATACACAACTGAACCCTACCAAAGAGAAATAAATGGATTTAAATCTGGTAAAGTTTTAAAAAAGATACCTAAAAATAGTAAAGATGTTAATTTATATCACTTTGATGAAAATGACAACATTATTATGATTTATAAGTATGGACAAAGTGAAAACATTATAAATATTGATTTTATAGACTACACTGATAATTTCTATGATGTTATTAGCATTTCAAATTCAGATAATCTAAGAAATATACAAACATTTTTCATAAAAAACAAAATGATAATTAAAGATATTAATTGGGGTAAGTATGGATGTAGCCTCTCTATTTATAGCTATAATGAAAATGGGGTTTTAATTAACATTAAGACTGAACAAAAAGAACATTCAAGTGATAACTTTTCTTACTTTAACATTGTTTTTGAGTATGTTGATAATGTTTTAAATAAAATAACCAAAGTATTTCCCAACGGATATAAAGAAGTATGTTACACATAACTTAAAAAATAACTATATGGCTGACTTAGAGAAAGAATATATTACCATTACTATGGAAATATCAGACTATTGTCTGGTAATAATCAATACACTAGCACAATAAGGAATAAAATATCTCTACTCACAAGTCAGGCATTTAGATTTGAGCCTTTAAGGATTAGATTTTAGCCTTTAATTTATATTACTACAGAACCTGTTCAACCTACTGTTTGGAAACCAAAAGAAGCCATCCAATAATTATTGCTGTTTGATATTCCTAACTCCGAATTAGTGAGTTTAAAATATTTACGATTTGAGTTTCAGTAAAACGAGCTTTTTTCATCATGACCTCTGCAAATTTTAGGGCAGAAAATCTAATTATAGCTGTCTTATTTTAGGGGAAGTGGACAACCCTCACTTACGACACACTGGGGCAGTTAGTCAGTGAGCGTAATGCCACCGGGGAATATCATCATCAATACGATGTGTTGGGGAATTTAACCCAGACACAACTGCCGAATAACCGG
>NZ_JAMPQI010000045.1:0-4663 GCF_028482365.1 Providencia sp. PROV122
CCTCCGTGGGCATGTCACCCATCAAGTTAATAGAAGATGCAGGTTTAACAGCTTTTAATTTTCCAGTAAAATAGAGTTAACGTGTAATTTATTTAGTGAAATTACCTGTTTTATTAATATTAACCTCTTAAACCAAAACAGGTAAATCACAATATATTATTCCTCAATTAAAAAAACAAATTAGAATTAATATTTGTTTTTATTACTTACAATCTCTATTTAACATCTCATTATATTGTTGCTTTCCACATTATCAGATCGGCGATATTTCATACACCAATCCATCGCGATTACCGAGGTCCGGTGCATAGTAGGATTCTACCGGAAAATAGAATAGACGATTACGGACACCATCAAATAATACATTTTCCTGATAGCTTCTCGGGAATTTCTGCATCCGCTTCCAGTTTTTTCCGCCGTTGTGTGATACCCGGATATGCTCAGGGTCGTTAAACCGAAAAGTGAATATCAGACTATTATCTTTCCCTGCATACAGATCAGAAATCGAGTCTGTACCGGTTTCCAGTACTGGCGTGTAATTGCCGTTGCTGCAATCCAGCCGGTTGATGCTGTACCGCATACGTGGCTCGGTTTTGAGAACAAAATAAACCTCTCCTTCCGGTGTCACGGTCGGTTTACTAACTCGCCCCGGCAGCGACAGATACGCTTCCTGGCGTCCCGTCTGGAGGTTAATACAAGTCAGTGAGCTGGTGTCGCTTTCCTGCTTCCAGAAGATTGCCCGTTGTGAGGTGGCGAGCCAGCTGGGATCCTGTATATTGTAATGCTGATAACTACCGAGATCGGCACGTCCCCGCCCAGAGGGGTTCAGGTCGGCGAGTTTTTTCCAAGTCTGTCCAAAATCCATTGTCTGATACAATCGCTCATTCTGCGCCATCACGAAATGACCCGCCCCAGTAATCGCTAGGACATTCTCTTCCGCCCGCGTTTCTGGCGATGCCCATTGTTGTAGCCACTGCCAATGCAGACCACCGTCATTTGAATAAAATGCTGGTCTTCCTGGGGTGATATCATTCTTAAATACGATCAGGCAGCGCCCTTGATTATCACACTGCTGACTCAGTACGTTGCCGATAAAACGGGCCCGGACGCGCAGCTCCCCCTCCTGCTCCGTCATAATCTGAGTTAGCGGCAACCGTGGCCTGTAGGATTCAATTTCTCGGCCACTCCCTTTGCCAATCTGTTTTGCAATGTGCTTGTTGATCACCGCTTTGTCCGGATTAATTTGCAGATTAAGCAGCGGCACAGCGTTGTCATTAACGGGATCATCACGAAGCACTTTGTTGTAATGATACAGGAAATTACTGCGCTCAATATGATTCACTTTAATATCAATCGCATCGCTTAGGCCAGTGATCAAAACACCCTGTTCAACGCTACTGATAAGCAAAGATTTCATGATAATCGCGTTTTTTTCCGGCTGATAAGGACGAGTACGTTCCCATTCTCCGGCAAATCCAGCGAAATCACGTATGTACATAAAAGTTATGCAAATAATCAGCCCGACGGCCAATAAAGCAACTCGGATGCGACGATCAGTAAACATCAGGTCACCTCCTGAATATACGGAGCCTTATTCAAGCTACTTCGGAATGACACCAGATACTGTCGCACTTTCTCTATCCGTGCGGAGGTGACCGTGTATTTTTCGATAAAGCCGTTGGACAGCTCAGTTAACAGCATAATCAGGAAAAATATCGACATACTGAGAAAACTGCAATCAAGAAACATATCCCCGGCTTTCAACCAGTCCCATTTGTCAGGCATCACACCCGCTTGCCACCAGTCATGGAACGAAAAAAACAGCATCAACAACGGTAACACCAGACAGATGAGACCAATGGCTTTGTACGCCCGTTTCATTTGACGGTTGGGCATCATTATGCCGCTGTATTTGAGATATGCCTGTCCGTCCCGTTCGTTACACAGGCCGACGATCTGACCGTTCTCACCGTTAAGGATAAGCGTCATGGGGTCACCTTCGGTCAGAAAAAAATCCGGATGTCGGTAAAATATCGGATTTACATCTTCACTGAATGTATTGTAATAACAGCGGAAAGTGAATAGCACGCCCTCACAGAGAAACTGATAATCTCTATAATCGCGCCGCGATTTACCTGTACCAGTAAATCCTGTGGTCACACTGAGTGAACGAATTTCCCCTTGTAATGTGCTCAGAATGACCTGATCTGCATGGATCATATTATCCGGCGTCTGGGGTTTTGCTGTTTTTACCACTGCCTGTATATTTTTTTGCTGCGCGGCTATTGTTGTCTGCAGATCGTTTTGAGTGTGAAAGAGTGATAAATCTCCAGCCTGTACACGCCGAAGTCCCTCTTGCAAACGGTGTGTTCGTTTACTACTACTGACCAGCAATCCTTGAACACCGGAGCAAAAAAACCAAGCACCGATAATAAATGCGATCAACATGAGCAGAAATATGATAATACCAAATGATAAATTAAAAAAAACATAGCCAAACGCCCCCATCAGTAGCGTTCCTATCAGTGTTTTCAGGGCATTACGGGCTTTATCGGTACCTTTAGTCACGGGTTGCAGTGTTCCGTGGTCTGGAGCGACTAACCAGTGCAACCAGAATGTCCCATCAGCCAGCGGATGTGCACCGATATACACACGCTCGCCCTCTGTTAATTTTTCCGCAACAGAGATATCTTCAAATTGCTTAGCATACATCCAGAATACCTTATCTCCGGCTAGGATCCGGCGGTAATTCGTTTCTGGTTCGGCGTGCTTATCGTGGCGCACAAACGGCAAATCAAAAAAGCAGACATTTTTCATAGGCAACAGCACCATCCATAAGTAATCATACTACCCAGTAACGATTCTGATTGAAATATTAGTTAATATTTATATTTTGAAGATTAAAAATTATAAAAACACTCGGGCATGTTGACCTTTATTGTATATATTTTATATTGCTCCACATAGTGAGCCACATAATTGAAAACGTCAAAACAACGACACTTTCATCATTTTTTGATAATTTACCATACCAAATAGCAACTGCTCAGTGTTTCTTAATACTCAGAAAGGTATTTTCAACGAAATAGCGGCATTGATATAAACACCAATCAATAGCTATATTACCTTAATTGCTATTTCCTTTTCTAGGTATTATATAGTGAGCCTTAAGACTTTTAATCGAATCTTGTAAAGCTTGGCTATTAATCTTTATCCTCTCCCATTAAAATGAGACAGCTATAATGAGATTTTCTGCCCAAAATTGCAGAGGTTGTTATAAAAAGTCGGTTTTACTGAAAGGCGAATCGTCAATATTTTAAAACTCATTGATTCTGGAATGAAAGTCGATGATCTTTATCGGCAACGTGGTATCAGTGTGCCACTGGCGGCAATTGGAAATCAAAGTACAGTGGTATGTAATCCAATGATGTTAAACCATTAAAAGAGCTTGAAAAAAACTCAACGCTTAAGTCAGCCTTGAAAACCATGCGATGAAAGCGCTTTTTGCAAAAAAGGTTGGTAGTAACTAACGGGGAAGACGTCCTGCGTTCAATCAATAAAAGAGGCAGGTTTATCAGTCAGTAAGGCTTGTCAGATGACTTTGTTGTCCGGGGCAACGTTTTATCGTCGGCAGTGAGATTGATGTGAAAAAAATCGAGCGGTGATCGAGGATATACAATCCGTTTTAACCCAGTCACCACAATCTGGATTTTGGAAATACGATTACCGTTTGCGATTTGAAGGCTATCCCTTTAATCATAAACGCGTTTATGGCCGTTTAGGACTCAATCTAAAATGTCGAGTTAAAAAAGCGCTCTGCGTACGTGAGAAAAGGCCACTAGCAATTGAAAAATACCGAATATTCAATGGGAACTAGTTTTGTTGCTTGATAACATGGGTATCTTCTCTGCCCGATATTCCCCCAGACAAGCATTTAACATATTGACGATAAAATGTGAAACCTGCTCCAACATCCGCTTCTTATTTCAACAAAGAGGTAGGATTACACTATAACACGTACCACTACTACGCCCCAGATTTAGGTCGTTTTATCCAACGAGACTCGATAGTGCTGGTAAGTGGACTGAATTGTACCAGTATGCACCGGACCCTTTAATCTGAATTGACAACTCATTGGATTAAACAAATTAGATATATAAGGGATGACAGAAAAAAGCGAATCCCTGTCTATTTATCGTGGTTAAAATAGTGTATGAATAACTTTCAATTCTGGGTTAATTGTAATGATATCATCAATTATTTGATTATAAATAGCAGGCATCGTTTGTTTCCACCCCACCATATCTGGACGGTGCTCTATAGCCATGGGGGTTCTTAATAGCGTATGATCAATAATAGGCGTTGTTAAACCGTGTTTAGCTCTGAAATTTTTTACGGCTTGGTATTCAAACGGCCAAGGAATTAAAATATTCATTGATATCTCATAACCCGTTGAGCTTTGTTCATTGTCATTGTCCGAAAAAAGTGCCGACCACTCTATATGTTTATCACATAGTGTGATAAGCCATTGAGCGACAACATCGTCATTTTCATTATACAATGCTTCTTGGCAGAAACGTTGATAAAATGGATCAATAGGGATCCCCGCACTTTCCCAATCTATTGTTTGATTTTTTTCACTCGCCAGCATTTCGATAGCTAA
>NZ_JAMPQI010000046.1:0-2055 GCF_028482365.1 Providencia sp. PROV122
AAAGAGATTCTTTTTTATTTCTATAAACTTCCAACAAATAAATAAATGCAATTGAAGGCGTATCAAAATCTAATGTTGATATATAGTCAATATATCTTTCTTCTTTATCTAGGCCTATAGATTCCTTAATACTTTTTGCAAAATCATCATCTATGCTGTCATTTACTTTAGATAGATCAGCCTTTGCATTTTTTATTTTCTTTCCTATATATTTTAGTACTCTATCAACTCTACTCATTTGTCTAAACCCTCTAGATAGTAAAAAAATAGATATTTATTGTTTCCACCAACATTAAATTTATCATCAACTACCACCGTTAATTTGTAACCAACAATGTTATTTTTACTCATTCCCTTAGAAATACTATTTAATAAGTCAAACTGTTCTTTATTTAAATTAAAATCATTCCTTCCAAATCTCATTGACTCTGTTGATTCTTTTGAATGATCTCTTATATTTTTCAAGTAATCTTTTTGAGCTTCGCTTGCTCCACTTCCTTTTGGTGTTGTATTTGCCCCAAACTTATCCTTCATCGTCGTTTTGATTTCAAACGTAACCCACTCAGGTGGCGGTGGCTCAATTTTGCAAATGAAATCATCTTTATAATCATTCATTATTTAAAGCTAACATACTGACTAACAACTGTATTCACTCATTCTTTATTGTTTTAACCCCTATGATTAAAGCACCCCGCTCAAGATACTTTTTTTACTGCTTGCTTAATCCACTGCGGCAAGCACACACACAAGCCACTTTATGACCTTCAAGTGCGACGGGAATTCCGTTGATTTTCATTAAACCGTCGCTCTCGACGATAGCACCAGTTTTTTGTTCGAAGGGCAATAAACTAATTCACTCACACAGGCGACTCCTTGGATTTGTTTGGCAAGGGATGAACCGGTCAGCACCATGCCATCTGTGCCGATGGTATCATTTTTTAAAATAATTTTACGACCATTAACTGTGCTACGCATTATTGACTCTATTTTAATGAGTCTATCTACATGGTTCAAAAACAGTTTAACCCGTCTAAATATTGTGCAACGAGACAGAGAAAGACAATGTTCTCTTTACGTATCTGCACTGTATTAATATTTTCCAGTGCTTGCTTTAAGAATAAGTCTTTTTCTTTATAGTTATCAGTAAATTGTTTATTCATATCCTTTAATAGAAACAATTCAATTCCTGATTTTAGTATCAAGGGTTCATTACCGATAACCAGATAGCATTTTTTGGCATAATCGATGATTTCACTGACGTTGTGTGATAAATCGAGAGTTTGATAATACTCAATCATACCTTCTAACCATACTTTACTTTTGAGTCTTTGAACAAAACTACTTGCTCAAGATGCTCTTGTACCGTTTGAAATAACGGTGACTGTGCGTAACATTTCCCACAATAGAGCATGAATGTTGTCTGCGTAACACACAAATATTGGCTCGCTCGACCAATCGATTCAAAATACACATAATTTCTCTTTAATTGATTAAACAAGGCCTCTCGCTTAATTTCATGGTGATCTAATGCTACGCGATGTTCTTCTTCAAAGTAGTGAACTGCATCAAGATAAAAAGCTTGCAGCTTATTATCACGAATAATTTGTTTACTTTCTGCCGTCAGCTTCATGACATTACCCATTTTAAAAAGCGGTAAATTAACCGCCTATTGTTCATGATTAAAATAGTTTATGAATAACTTGCAGCTCGGGATTAATCGTAATGAGGTCATCAATTATCTGATAATAAATTGATGACATATTTTGCTTCCAGCCCACCATATCAGGACGGTGTTCGATCGCCATTGGCGTTTTTAATAGTGGATGATCTATGACAGGGGTGGTTAATCCATGTTTAGCCCGGAAATTTTTAACCGCTTGATATTCAAAAGGCCAAGAGACTAAAAGCTCCATGTTAATTTCATATCCCGTTGAACGTTGTTCGTCGTCATTATCCCTAAACATGGCCGACCATTCGATATGTTTATCGCACAATGTAACAAGCCATTGAGCGACAACATCGTGATTTTCATTATAAAGTGCTTCTTGGCAAAAA
>NZ_JAMPQI010000047.1:0-4256 GCF_028482365.1 Providencia sp. PROV122
GGAAAAACGTTCTTTAGAAAAAAGCGATAAATCAATTCGTTTACTGGGATTGGGGAGGCGTTAATAGCGTTAAGCAACGGTCGAGGATAACGGGATTATTGAGGATCAGGATTTTGAGTTGATTGCGCGTGCGGGTCATGTTTTGGAATAACATTTTATTAGCAGGGTAATAAGAGTCACCAGTATAGGTCAAATCGCCATTTTTATCATAATTAAAATAAGGATCAACAATGACGGCAACATTATCAAATTCTTGCCCGATAACACCATGAGATTTTTGATTCGAATTATCTAAATAACGCTGATGAGTACTTGAACCTATCAATTGGGGAGTGAATTGTAATATTTCCCATTCTTTCGATTTTAAATCTAGCATAAAAAACATCATATCTGAAATATTGTCATAATATTCAAAACTTACATTACCACGATTTAAAACAGGGTCATTTTTTTTATTATTAAAAAAACCGCGAATAAATGCAGCAACCTCTTTATTTGTTCTTATTTTTTCTGATAGCGAATACGTAACGGCGCCAGCAAGAGATGATATTTTATCGGGGATATTATTTATTATTTCATTATGGTTTAAGGTTTGTGATTTATCATAAGAAAAAATACACTTACAACTACTTTGTCTAATTTTTTCTATAAAGTTAACATATTGATACGCTCTCATTCGTTGCGCTTCGTCTATGAAAATAACATCGTAATCATTGACATTGATATTCTCAATCTGTTTTATCGGTTGAATATCCCACCCTTGGTTATTTAAATAATGTTGCCCTGGATTTAAACCTCCACCATGAATGATCAATATTCGTTTACCTGAAGACTTTAAGTCATTAGCTATATCATAAACTAACAGAGTTTTTCCTGTTCCAGCACTACCAATAACCGCTGTAAAATGCTCCTCTGAAAGAGCATTAACTCTGGCAACCACATCCCGTTTGATATTACTTTGTTGCCCTGTTAAAAAATACTGTCCGTCTAAAAATTTATCCGTTGAGTTAAAAGGTGAAACTAAATAATTCGAAGGATTAAATAATGAATTTATATTTTTAATCTCACTCAAGATTTGACCTAATAATATTCCTTGCAGAAATTCAAAATCGACTACATTTAGGTTGTCATCTTTTAGAAAATATAACGAATCTGTCGATAACTCATAGGTGAAATTAAAAATTTTTTCATTGAGAAATTTCAAGTAGTAGCGATTTTGGATTAATTGTTTTTTTATTTTTTCTTCGGTACATTCGCGTTTTAGTTCTATATTGACAATATAATTGTCACCAATTCGGAGTAAATCAAACTCTTTACTGATTTGAGGGATTTTGTAACCGACAAAAAAATGATTAAATATTCTTTTATCAACGCATTCATAACCTAACTTTTTGACAAAGTTTTTTAATACTTCGACTTCATCCGGTTTAATCTCGATACCATAATATTGATAATAACGCGTAAAATAAGCTTCACTTAATGTATTTGCCGCTTGTGTGAGTGAGATTAAATTAATATCTTTCATTTGGGTTTCCTTACACCGTATAAAATGGTTATTTGGATGATTATACGCCATCTTCCCTAAATGATAAGGTATCGCTGAACCCACTTATAAAAGATAAAGCTTAAAATATAGGTTAAATTATAGTCTAAGCATCAATGTCATAGGGCTAATAGGGGATGCAGTAAAACCATAGTATTCATAAAATTGTTTTGCTTTATCATTCAAAGCATGAACGAGTAACGCACGAACCCCAGTATTTTCAGCAACAGCTCTAACTCTAATTACAGCATCCTGTAATAACGAAGCACCTAGTTTTCTTCCCTGAGCACGTAAATCGATTGCAAATCTTCCAAGAACAATAACTGGAATTGGCTCAGGCATATTTCGACGAACCCGTCCTGTAGCTTCATTATGTGAAATTGCTCCAGTCGCTAATGCATAATAACCCCAAACATGTTGATATGAATCTGCAATAACAAAGGTTCGACTGGCTCCATTCAAATGGTTAGATAGAGCCCGACGCTTTAGCCAATCATCTAAAGATGATTCACCACAAAAAAAATCATCCAGTCTATGAGATGATGATAATGGTTTAGGAGCTAATAGTTGCAGATTCACTATATTTCCTTCCATGGTGTTTCTATTGACATTAAACGATCTAGACCAGGGTTGCTATTAACTGGAGCATCAAGTAATAAATTAAATTGCTGAAATTTTTCATTATCTAATTGAAAAAAAACTTGGTCTAGTAATATTGCTTGCGCTCTTTCACAAGCGACTTCAAGCATAAAATCAGATCGGTTCTTACCAAGAAGACTAGCAGCTTCATCGATTAAGTCTCGTTGTTCAGGTAAAGCCCGAAGATTAATTGCAGCATTACGCATGACAGTAACTCCTATATACACATACACAATAAATATACAATATCCTGACGTATATCTATTGTCAACACATTCACATATTGCATATAGGTATACCCCAAAGCGACAATCTAAAATGTATCAAATCACTATCAATGCAACAACCTATATGCGATACTTTTTATGGGATAACTTAAATGCGATAGATAGGTGAAAATATGTTCATCCGTGCTTACCTTCGAGCCTCCTCTGAAGATCAATATGCAGATAGAGCAAAAAAGATGCTAAATGACTTTGTTGAAGAACGAGGTGGCCGAATTGCGAATTATTATCGCGAACACATCAGTGGAACAAAATTAGAACGCCCCGAACTCTCTCGTTTACTCAGTGACAGTCAACAGGGGGATATTTTGCTCGTTGAGCAAATTGATCGACTAACTCGATTAAATAACATCGATTGGTTAAAACTGAAAAAACAAATTGAACACCATGAGTTGCGTATTGTGAGTCTCGATATTCCGACATCTTGGCAAGCTCTAAATAATCAAGATCTGACACAGAATGATCCTATCACTCAAGCCGTCCTTTCGGCCATTAACACCATGTTAATTGATTTAATGGCCGCCATGTCCCACAAAGATTGGATTAGCCGTCGCGAACGCCAAAAACAAGGTATTCAACGCGCACAATCATTAGGTAAATACAAAGGAAAGCAGGCGGATAAAGAGCGTCATGATAAGGTGATTTATTATCGAAAAATCAAGGGACTGAGTATTCGTGAAACCGCTGAAGCGACTGGCTATAGTCGTTCTCAAGTGTGCCGTATTCAGTTAAATGACAAACAGAAATCATAAAGACAATCTATTTCATTTTCTGTTATTAATAAGGGGGGGCGCAGTTTATGTCACTTGATGGTTAGGAATCTCAATCAATGAAGTAACGTACGAATCGAGTGTATTGGGTGCTATGTTTTTATTAAATTCTGATTATTTATTCGTTGATTAACCATGAGAACAGTCATTCGTTTAAATTATGACCTAAAAGCCTAATTATAGGCACACTGCTCCTAGGCTGCAGTTTGTAACTATGAAACATCAGTCCTTTTGGTTGATTGCGCATTTCCCAAGCCATTTGCAGAGCTTTTAAGGTCAACGTGGTGTCGGGGGACGTGGAGAGTGCCCAACCAACAGGTTTCCGTGCAAAAAGGTCTAACACAACAGCGAGATACGCCCATCGTTTTCCTGTCCAAATATACGTCACATCGCCGCACCACACTTGATTGGGGGCGGTGACGGCAAATTGGCGGTCGAGTAAATTAGGGATGTCGACATGTTCTTTTGTCCCGCGTTTATAACGATGCTTCATATGTTGGCAACTCATAATATCAAGCTTTTTCATTAGCTTACCGGCAAGATAACGGCTCATTTTTACACCGTACTGCGTTGTCACTATCGTCGCAATCGTCCTTGCGCCCGCAGAGCCTCCACTTAAGTTCCAAGCGTCTTTGACTACGCTCCGTTTAATCGCTCGCACTCCATTCGGTACGGCATTCTTCATTCGATGATGCCAATGGCGATAGCTACTGCGATGACGCTCAAAAAGTTGGCAGAGCGTTGTAACGGGGTAATGCGCTCTTAGTTTGTCAATTATCGCGAATCCTTCAGTGAGTCCGACATTAAGAGCGCCGTAGCCTTTTTTAGAATTTCGTTTTCCATTTCAAGACGTTGTATCTTTTTTTTTCATCTCTCGAAGCTCAATCTGTTCTGGGGTAAGCGGAAGTCCCGTCGGTGTTTTACCTTGTCGTTCTAATTTCAGTTTTTTAACCCAACGATTAAGTGCGGCAAGGCTTACGCCCATTGCCTGTGCGGCTTTAGCCACGGAGTAATGATGGT
>NZ_JAMPQI010000048.1:0-5658 GCF_028482365.1 Providencia sp. PROV122
CAACCACCATTTTAGCGGCTTCGAGTTTAAACTCTGCTGAATATTGCTTAACCATGTGCTCACCTGTGATGTTATTGAGGCAAGAATATCACCTCTAGTCAGGTGGCCAAATTAACTATGCCACTTCACTTCTAATGTGACAGGGATACCATTAATTTTCATCAAACTATCACCTTCAACGATAATATCTATTTTTTTACATGAAGGGCAATAAACCGAGTCGCCCACACAGACGACTCCTTGGATTTGTTTGGCTAGAGAAGAAGCTGTAAGTGCACTACCTCCAGTATTCGTAGTATCATTTTTTAAAATGATTTTCTACCGTTTACGATACTTCGTATCATTGCACCATTTATCTGATATTTGAATATTCAAATTTTTCTAACTTAGCTATTTCAAGAACGGCCTAATAAAACAAGT
Source organism: Providencia sp. PROV122 (assembly GCF_028482365.1). Classification (NCBI taxonomy): domain Bacteria; kingdom Pseudomonadati; phylum Pseudomonadota; class Gammaproteobacteria; order Enterobacterales; family Morganellaceae; genus Providencia; species Providencia sp. PROV122. The sequence continues at coordinate 421 of NZ_JAMPQI010000048.1, forward strand.
CATTGATATTTAAATGGATATCAAATTAAATCCAAGATCTAGCACATCCTCAAGTTCACAATCTTTAGAAATTATTTCAGTAACATGTTTGGGTACTTTATGCTCTGAAAAAACTTAACGCAATAAGATTTAAATATTAAATCATTATGGGGGCGCCCATCATATCACTTGATACAAAATGTATATGTCTTTTTGACAGTTTATTGATGTCCTCTGTTCATTTCACTGAAAATCAATATTCATCACGCATACTCAATCACCAATTTTTACCCTAATATCGAACGACAAAAACAACAGCAATGCGTAATATGTCAAATTTAGTTTCAGAATGTGTGTTAATATTTCAATCGCAATCTGGTAACTCACGTTATCATTTCCCAAGAAACTTAACATCTTATAAAAAATCTATTTAAAATCATAAAGTAATACACATAAAATCAAAAATCATTGGCAATAACGATCAATATAAATCAAATCAATAGCCATGAACTATCATAAACAGCAAAATTGATCGTCTTAAACTATTTCCCTCTCCTCTTAATTTACCTTAGTCTTTAGCACCAATAGTTTTGATATTAACCATATTTTACTTCAATAAAACAAGTGAATCATGTTAATGAGATACAACATATTAAATATAAATGTTCGCATAGGTGCATTTTTTCGAAAACATAGAAGATTACTAGGTATATCGGGGGAAAAACTAGGTCAAAAATTAGGTCTTTCCCAGCAACACATCTCTCGACTAGAACGAGGACAAGCAACATTTTCAATCGACATCATTCTGCAATTATTAAATGAGATTGATAAAACGTTACTTGATTTAATTATTGAAGTATTTTATGAAGATTCCGGTGAAGTTTTAATTGAATATCAAAGTTTACAACAATTCAGTACTGAATTAACGCAAAAAAACTAGCCTGCATTTTACATTAATCTATTTTTCTGGGATTATTTTAAGTTTTAAGATGAATTAGATTGGCTATTTATGTTGATTTTTAATTAAAGTTTTATTTTTTATTACATAAAAATTGGATTATGTATGCTTAAGCGTATTCACTTTATTCTAACATTGTTATTAATGAGCATAACAACATCAGTATGTGCCTCACCTTCCATTGGTATTGGTAGTATGTATGATATATTTAATCCTGATTCTAAAAATATAACTAAGCGAGTTTATAATACAGGAACATCTACTGCATTTGTTAGGGTTGATGTTCTTGAAATTACACCTGGAGATAAAGGAATTTCTATTGAATCATCACAAAAAACGATTAATGGAAATAAATTAGAAAAAGATAGATTAATTGTATCTCCTTTAAGATTGATTATACCTCCATCTGGATTTCAATCTGTTAGAATGATTTGGCCTGGAGAAAGAGAAAAAGAACGCTATTTTAGAGTTCGATTTACTCCTGTCCTTCCTCAGGAAAATGATGGGTTTGAAATGAATAAAGATGCAATTGAAAAATATAAAAAAGAAGCATTAGATGTTGGAGTAAATGTTTTAACAGGCTATGGAAGTATTGTGATAGTTCAGCCCAGAGATCCTATTTTTAATACTGTTATTAATAAAAGTAATGGTCATATTAAAGTGATAAATGATGGTAATGCTACTATTGTTTTAGAAGATATTCGGTATTGTAACTTGAATTCTATTGATTGTGATATATCAACTCGACAATTCATTTTACCTGGAAAAACCTTCAATTTAGAAAATAAATCAGAAAGTAAGATTAGTTTTACCTTAGTTGAAGGTAGTAAAAAGAAATTACTAAATTATTAATATCATCAAATAGGTTTAATCTTTGAAATTTATAATTTAGTTATAATGTTGTTTATATGTTGTTTATATGTTGTTTATATTTTATATAAGGTTATTTAAATGTTAAAAAAATCATTGATGGTTACTTTGTTATCTGGTGCTACTTTTGCTTCTATGTTTGCAAATGCAGCCGATGAGCAAAGCTATACGATTGAATTATCAGCGACAATCCCAGCTGAGACTTTTCAGGTTATCCCTGTTGAGAGTGGTTGGATTAATCAAACTCAAGAAATGGTTTATGATTTAGGTACCAAGAAATTGCAAGCTTTTTCAAAGCAATTTCAATACAAAAATACATCTGGTGGTATTCAGGCAACATTAACTAATACAGATGCAAAGGGTGATCCTCTTTTATCTAATGGGTCAGAGACTATTCCATTAGCTGTGACATTTAATGGTGTTAAATTAAGTAATGAAGCCGCTCTTGTTGTTGCTGCAGATCAAGCAAAAGCAGGTGGTCGTACTGACCTTCGTATTACTCAAAAAGAGAATAAGGAGTTAACGGAAGCAGGTTCATTTACAGGGCAAGTTTCTATGGTCTTTGAACCCGCTTTAGTTGTCACACCGCCATCAGATAATTAATTTTTAAAATCAACTGATGCTTTTTATTTAATAATGCCTGCCATTTATATGGCAGGCATGTACGGATAATTCCCTGATGAAAGTATTACTCCCTTTACTTCTTATTCCTAGTATTGCTATTGGTTCAGACATTCTTTTAGCGAATAATTCTATAAAAATACCTAATGACTTTAGAAATTATTTTTATAACTCTGAAGTTATGGTTCAAGTTTATCTTAATGACCTACCATTATTTGATGGTTCATTTTTGCTTAACGAAGATGGAGAGATCAGTCTTATTCAAATTTTTGATGAGGAAAACTCTTTCGACCAAGCTGTTAAAGATGAATGGAAAATAGCCTTAACTAAAGGTATATCTTTAGGTGAGTGCAATAAAAATTGTCCAAATGGATTAATGTCGGCAGATTATCGTTTAGATACATCTGCGTTAAAGTTATATACATCAAAATATGAGATACAAAAGACTAACAATGCTTATATCTCGTTACCTCAAACTGTATCAAATGGCGTTATTATGCATAATAATGTATCTGCTGTTTCAACAGGTGATTCTCATGCATGGAATTTGAATTCTTCTGTTGTTTCATCTTTATTAGGTTGGACACAGAAAGTATCATTCCAAACGTATAGTTCAAGTCAAAGAAATCAATCTCAAGAAACTAATATCTATGAGCTTTATACTCAAAAAGAGTTACAAGGTGATTTTTTTAGATTTGGGCTATTTTCTCCTGATAGTGATAAAGGAAATGTAGAAACAAATGGATTTAGCACTGGTTCTGTTACGGGAGTTATGTGGGGAACATCAAATACTTTACTTGTAAATGAGGAAAGCGTTAGTGCGTCTCCTATTTATGTTACGGCAGCAAACCCTGCTGTTGCTGAAATTTGGCGTGATGGCAAGCTTATTTATTCACAGCAGCTTCAATCGGGAGTTCAAGCATTAGATACTCGACGTTTGCCTAGCGGCATTTATGACATCACGATTAATATTTTGGAAAATGGGAAAATTGTAGATACACAACTATCACAGATATACAAACCATTAGGTTGGCGAAATCCAACTCAAAAGTGGCGAGTTAATGTATGGGGAGGAATAAAGCAGGACCTAACATTTGGTGATCATAAAAAGCAAGATAATGATTCTTCTATTATGGGGGGAGGGGCAGTTGATTATCTTTTAACTCCTAGAGTTGTACTAGGTAGTAGTATACAAAAAACAAAACTTGAAAACCAAATTAGTGCTCGGACCGATATCAATATATCGCCAAATAATAGTTTTTATGGTCAATATATTATCAGAGATGGCGAACGTCAAAAGAATCAAAGTATAGATCTTCGTTATTATCGAAATCTGTTCGCAGGAGGTTCGATGAGTTCTTTTTGGCGACATACATCTAATGATTCAAACAATCAGTTCAGATCTGATCGTTACGTTGGCAATACATGGGGGACTTCCTTATATACTAAATTACCATGGTCAAGTTCATTGACATTAAATGGACAGTATACAAAAAGCTCTTCAAGAGAAGGATTTGGTATTGATGCTGCAATAAATAAAAATACAACCTTAGCAGATAGAAATGTGAGTTTTCGGTTGAGTGCTTATGATAGACCTGGTTTTAATCAAGAGAAAAGAGAGCAAGGCATCACGATAGGGGTAAGTTTTTCTTTAGCTCCTCGAGAATCACAGATCTTATCTATGAATATTGGAATGAACGATAAAAATAATTATTCAAGCCTAGATTATCAATGGAAGCCACAAGATAACAACAATTTTAAATGGTTGGGGGCGGGGGTTTCTGAAAATGCAGGGCGCGTATCAATTAATGGGAATGGTGCGATAGAAACTCGTTCTCTTAGTAGTGACTTTTATACTCAGCATAATATACAAGAACATAGTACTACATCTGGGATTAACTTAAGCCAGACTCTTGCTTTTGGAGGCGGTAAAATTGCTATAGATAGCGGTTCTAATGGCGTGGGAATGGATTCTGCATTTATTGTTGACTTAGAGTCTGATAATCCCAGTTTAAATATAATGGCATCAGATAGTCTCACTGATACCAAATTATATCCAGGGAGAAATGTTATACCCGCAGCCTTATGGAAAAAAGAAAGTATTCAGTTTTATAGTGCAGGAAATAGTAATGCGAAGGTTTTTCCTAGTAGTGAATATGTACAAATGAATCGAGGTAGTGTGAAGTATTTAAAATTAAAAGCAGTTAAAGCAACAGTACTCATCGGTGTTTTACAAGATAGCCATGGTCAAATATTAAAACATCGCCAAGTCGATAGTGATATAGCGCGTGGTGTAATTAATGCAGATGGAGTTCTAACATTGGAAATGGGAGAAAATAATAAAACACTAACGGTGTTAGATAAGGATTTATCACCTACATTATCTTGCACTCTTCCTGAGGAACCGTCTAATAATGTTCAGTTTTATTCGACTATTCATTGTCAACCTATTGGAGGAGCATAATGCATTATCCTTATTATATACTAGGACTATTTTTGTTGATAAGCAGCTTTATTGCTCCGTCCGCAACTATTGACTTAATCGCAAAAATTGAGCCGAGCATTAACAATGATACTGTTGTATTTACTAATATGACCCCTCAGGAGGGATACTGTAATTCATGGCCACAACAATGCCCTTCAGAAATCAGTATTAATTTACCGTTATCTACAAAAATTTCGTACCCGATAAAGGCGAACAATGAACCACGGCAAGGAGCATACTTTAATTTTCCAAAAACAGAGAAAATTATTACTGTTAGAAATCATAGTACTGGAGAACCGTTTGATGTCAAATTTAGAATAACAAA
>NZ_JAMPQI010000049.1:0-1555 GCF_028482365.1 Providencia sp. PROV122
CCAGATGAGCATCGGCTATTCATTAAAAGCCAAAGATTCTCTTTTAACTGTTGGTTCTGGTATATATGACGGTAAAATTTCTTTTAGCGTTGGACCCGGTGGTGATTTTGATTTTGGTGATAATTATCTGGCCAGTGATGGAATTGTTGATATTAATCTTAGACTCATAGTTAATCATGACTTAATTGTCAAAACATCTCCTGATGATCGTATTCTAGCATTGGAACCCTGCAAAAATGGTAAAGTATGTACACAAGAGCAAGGAAGAAATAACTGGAAGCGTTGGATGGTTAGTAGGATCACACCTGAAATGACAGCTAAAAGTAATTTTCAATTATCCTCTAGTGGCGCTTTTACTGTTTATTTGCAATGTGAGTATGAGATAGGTGAGAATTGTGCATTGAAAAGTGATAAAAATGAACAGCTTGTACCTATTCAATCTTATTTAACATTGCCTGATAATATTATTAGCCAACAAACAAATAATCGTGTGATTCATGCTCCTATGTCTATTCAAAAAGATAATTCGAATATCTTTATATCACAACATATAGGGAGTAATCGTAACGGTAGTATTGATTTTTTAATTAATCAGCGAAATGTCGATACAATGTTAATGACTCGACCTGATACATATCGAGGGGTTGTTACTGTTATTTTCGATCCCAATATTTATGGGATGTAAAGATATTTTTATTTTTAACAGATGGTCACTTTATATTATTTTATAAAGTGACCATTTTTTATATTTTATCGAAAAAATCTATAGGGAAAACATACAACGCTCTAAAATATATAATTACAGTATCTATATCAATGTGATTAACGCTTTTTTATATTGATTATATGATCATCAGTATCACTTATATGTCCATTGTACAACGCTTGCTTAAAATTTTCGCCTTCGTGTATTTTTATACTATGTTTGTTTTCTATTTTTTTGATTTTACTAAAAATACTCATTTTAAACCCCTTTCTTTTTAAAATACCTAAATGATGATTATACAAATTTAATGTATTGGCATACGTCTATGCTCATTATAAATTCAATTTTTACTTTCTTTAAATAGGCTGTTTAATTGCTCGACTTATAGTACCTCTGCTACAGCCTAAAACTTTTTGAACTTGGCTCCATGAGTGGCCGCTATCTAGTAAACGGTTGATTGCATCATATCGATTTTGATTTACCTGACGGCCTTTATATTTTCCTTCTTTTTTAGCTTTTTCTATTCCCTGTTTTTGTCTTTCACGACGTTGCTCATAATCACGTCGTGCAACTGCGGCTAACATATCAAGTAACATATCGTTAATAGCGGCAAACAGTCGACTATCAAAATCATTCATATTTGCAGATAGCCAAGTTGTCGGTACATTAATAGCCATGACACGGATATCTTTTTGGTGGATCATTTTTTTCAATTTATTCCAATCATCCATAGTTAACCTAGAGAGCCGGTCAACATCTTCAATTAATAAAATATCTTGAGTTTGACAATCCTTAAGAAGCCGAAACAACTCTGGGCGATCTAAACGTGAACCTGATTCATTTTCAATG
>NZ_JAMPQI010000050.1:0-10803 GCF_028482365.1 Providencia sp. PROV122
CCCTAAAAAATCGCTCAATCAGATAACCCAAGCACTGGAAACACCTGAGCTTAATTTTGTTCGTTCATCTCAAACCCCATCTGAAAATACCGTGAGCTGTAACGCCTTATCTCAGCGTACAGAGGAGGGGAAAGTCCTATTAAAACCGCTCGACTTAACTTTTAAAGCAAATACATTCACGGCCATTGTGGGGGCGTCTGGCGCTGGAAAAAGCACGTTATTGAATTTGTTGGCGCGCTTGCAAGACCCTTCACAAGGCGTAGTGCGGTATGGCAATAAAGATATCGCTCAATTATCGCAAGCAGTGCTCTGTAGTAAGCGAGGCATATTATTTCAAGATAACCGGCTGTTTAAAGGCAGTTTACGGCAAAATATGACTGCCAGTTCAGAAGAGATCGATGATCCATCAATCATCGCCATGCTTCAACAACTCAATATCGATGCAGATCATACTTTACTAGATGGAGATGTAGGTGCTGGCGGGCAAATTTTCTCTGGTGGACAAAGGCAACGTTTGTGTATTGCAAGACTACTATTAAGCCGTCCTGATATTATTTTGATGGATGAGCCGACAGCTAGCCTTGATTACATCAATACTGCCGCTGTTATTGAACAGCTACTCACTGCCAACCAGCAGACACGTATTGTTGTGACTCACCAACCGATGCTTGCCAGCCAAGCCGATCATATTATTGTGATGGCATCTGGCGAAATCGTTGACCAAGGAACACATGCAGAATTATTAGCCCGTGAGCCTTGGTATCAACAATTTATCAGCGGCAGCCTTTAAGAATATCAGCCTCGCTTACCAAATAAGCGATGGCTGAACTCTTCAATACGGCGATGCTCAAGCCTATTTTGCATCGTCAGGCTCCAACTTGCAGACAGCCCCGCGGCTCCTAGCAAACGTTGATATAACTCTTCATCGAATGGGGCATGAAAAGCGATCATAATCGCTTCTTGAACAGAAATATCGCTATTACGACTTAAAAGGGTGATCGGTGTTGCGGCACTGACTGACCCCGTCTTTATCACTCGATACAACCAACCACAACGACCATTTTCTTGCATTATTTGAGCAAAGTTTTCAACGCCTGTCAGGCCATTGAGCTTATAGCATGGCGAGCGTGGTTGGGTGACTTGAATACGAGCATCACCCCAAGCATAAATATCACCAATAAAGACATTCTCTTCTGTCATACCTTGAGTCGAGATATTTTCACCAAACGCTGGTGGCGTAAAAAGAGATTCAAGTTCAGGATAAGCATTAGCCCAGAATTGATAGTGCTCTGCCGGATAATGGCATAGCGCCCGATCAGGGCCACCATGAAAGCGTTTTTCAGCTTGCTCATCTCCCTCAAGCCCTAATTGCCCTAATGGCAACGGCCCATCCACTTGACGCTTATGAATAGCGCTCTGACCACAATCTAATGTGGCTTTGACTTCGCCGATATAGACTTGAGGATGAATTTGCATTGCGATTACACCTTTATCGTGGCTTTAAATTCAATGAACTCATCATTATCACGTTGAACGAGCATCAGAGTTCAATTTACTAGAAATTCTGTACAATACTTCAATAAGTTATGCATAGCACTATAATAAATCAAATAGATAATAACTAACCAAACGAGTGAAAACCATGAAAACTTAAAGTACTCCAAAAATTTCCATGGACTCGCAAACATCCGATACATCATTATGCCCGGTCTGCGTATACTAGGTTTATCTTTCGGCCATGCATACCAAAAAAGCCACATAAGAATAAAAATCACCATCGCTTGTGCACCATGTGCAGGCCCAATATCCAAGCCAGTGATAAAGAATAAGAGTACCCCAGACAGACCAAGAAAAAAGATCAGGATAACGAATAACGTTATAAAAAATTCACTGACCAAAAATACAGTGAATGCTTTTTTCCTAGAATGAAGCCCAAACATAATCAGGTCATTGAAAAATAAATAGAATAAAATAATCACACCAGCAACTATTGCCACGCCGCTATTAACATCAGGCTGAGTAGCAACCATGTTCAATAACAATCCCCAAAAAATACATAAGAAGACCCCGCGCCAGTTGAACGCTAGCCTAGGCTGCTGTATGAAAGATAAAATAGCAGGGTTAAATTTATCCTTTAGCTCTGGGTATTCACTGGTTCGTTGTTTCACTTGCTCAGCGATTTGAGGGATCAATCCAGGTATCAAGCGAACTTTATAAGAAACTTTCTCATTTTTACTCGTCAGTACACGCAAAGATTGAGAAACGATATAGTCTCCATGGACAGCATCAATCTGACACTGCTTCCATGCTCGAGCCACCTCAGTCTGGCGTAGCTGTTCAGTTAATGCGTTTTGAATATAAAACGGGATAATTTGCTCTGAGTTATATTCATCAAGCCGCCAGCCTAATAGAGACGAAACATGTTCCACAACAGCTTCGGTTAAACCTTCTTGCTCTGATAATGCCCACGCAAAATCTTGATGAAATTGCTGATGTGTCTGCAAACTGCCTTTTTGACAGACGTTTTCCCACAATTCGACTAATTCACGTTTTGCCGCGTTTTCATCAATAATAAACAGCTTCGCGAGCCAATCAATTAACTCTTGGGTATAAGCTGTTTCAACAACCGGTAATTCATTAATCGATGGTTGATAATCATCTAACAACACATCTGAAAATGGGTAAGTAATCCGAATTTCAGACAGCTCTTGCTGTTGTTGATCATCATTAACGGCTTCTTCATTAACAGCCTCTTGGTGTAAGAGGCTTTCTAAATGAGGCACATCAACGTCTATATTCGCCTGCTCTTCAACATATTCATCATCGGCAGATTCATCATCATAAATAGCGTAAGCGGCATATCTTTTTGCCTCCTCAAAAGCTTCACGTAATTGTTGATACTCTTCAGGGTGGCTATCGGGTCGATATTTTTTTACCTGCCGCGCATAAGCACGCCGAATTTCCTTTTCATCGTTTGTTTGAGTGATTCCCAATGTTTGCCATATACTCATTAATGCGAGTCTCCCTCATAGCGACTCAAAAATTGTTCCACTTGTTGACGAATGGCCGCAATACGACGTGGATCTTGGCTATCGAGTGCTCTTTCAAACTCCGTTGTGACTTGATCCATCCAATAGCGATCCTCACCCAGTAAAAACTCATATAACCGAGCACAGCGTGACAATAACACGCGATTCTCTTTTCTATCCCTCGGATGCTGTTTTAAATCAGCAATTTTTAATAAGCTTTGTTCGATTTGCGCTTCATTCATTTGCCCCGGAACTTTCTCTATCACTAGCCGAAACACCTCAGGGTTACCTTGATAACGACACTCAACTTCTAGTAATCCATCAACGGTATAGGTAAACCGGACATCAATATCCACTTCTCCAGCAGGCTTCTGAGGGATATCAATCGCCATCTCCCCCAAAAATACGTTATCTTGGACGCGACGCGCTTCCCCCTGATAAATCTTTAATAAAATCATTTTTTGGTTATCTTCAATCGTGCTAACCGTTTGCATCTTGCTCACAGGTAAAAAGGTATTTCGCTCAATTAAAGGTAAAAAATAACCCGAATCATAATGGGTTCCGTTTCTTTTTGAGGTTTCAATCCCCAAAGAAAATGGCATTACGTCGGTTAAAATAACATCATCAAGGGCTGTATCTGCCATCACCATACCCGCTTGAACCCCTGCACCTAATGCAACGGCTTCATCTGGATTAAGGTCATGGCGAGGAAAACGTCCAAACAGACGCGCTACCGTTTGTCGGATAAGTGGCATTCGTGTTGCACCACCAACTAATAAGATGTCGTCCAAATCATTGAGAGTAAAACGAGAATCATGCAAAGCCTGCAAAATAGGTTGTTGCAATCGTACTAATAAAGATTGGCAACAAGAAGCTAGCTCCTGATCTGTCATTGTCCAATGCCAATCCTGATCATTCCACCGTAGCGAAGCCGTCGCTTCATTGCTTTGACCTAATGCGATTTTTAATGTTTCTGCTTGTTTGAGTAATTCCGCGCGAATATCTGCTTGGGCTTCTTTCAGTTCAGGATGCTGCTTTAACATCCACAGATAAATAGCTTCACTGAAATCATCACCGCCTAAACGGACATCGCCACTACTCGCACAAACCTCAATAACGCCTTCAAACATATCAATTATCGAAACATCAAACGTTCCCCCACCAAGGTCAAAGGTTAGGTATTTGTGTTCTTTGTTTTCGAGTAACCCAAAGGCCAACGATGCCGCAGTAGGTTCATTCAATAACCTTAAAACATTTAGCCCAGCGAGTTGTCCCGCTGTTTTAACCGCCCGACGCTGAACATCATTAAAATAAGCAGGAACCGTGATCACTGCATCTTTGACGGGGTAACCAAGCCAAGCTTCAACATCCTCTTTTAATTGCCGTAATAATAAAGCAGAAAGCTCCTCAGCCCGAAAAGTCAGAGAGCCTAATGATAACGTTGCATCCGTGCCCATAAAGCGCTTAAAGCTGGCTTGGGTTAAATGGGGGTGACTCTGTAGACGTTCACGAGCGAATTTTCCGACCAAGATCTGGTCATCATCATCAAGAGCAACAACAGATGGCGTTAAAACATCACCTTGTTTATTGGGTACTAATACCGCTCGCCCTTCAATCCATAAACTCACTGCACTATTACTGGTCCCAAGATCAATCCCCATAACCATGTCAGCCGCCATATTATCTCCCTTATCATTCACTTTATTGAATTATTACTGGATAGAATATCAATCTGTTTTTTGTACTTATGAGACACATTATGAACAAAACACAAGATATTAAAACGAGACAAAGCTGAGATTAATAGAAAAAAGAAAAAGAGAGGCATAAAAAAAGCGCAACCCCAAAAGGGTTACGCCCATCTAATTATCATTTAATTTAATGAATTATTTAGTTTTTTCTGCAAAACGTTTTGCAGCTTCATCCCAGTTAACGACTGACCAGAATGCTTTGATGTAGTCAGGACGACGGTTTTGATATTTCAGATAATAAGCGTGTTCCCAAACATCAAGACCAATAATTGGGTAACCTGAAGTACCAGAAATCGCTTCACCCATCAGAGGGCTGTCTTGGTTAGCTGTAGAAACAACCGCTAGCTTACCGTCATCTTTTAGAACTAGCCATGCCCAGCCAGAACCAAAACGAGAAGCTGCTGCTTTCTCAAATTGTTCTTTGAAAGCGTCAACACTACCAAAATCACGCTCGATAGCTGCTTTCAGATCACCGCTTAGTTCAGTACCTAATTTTAGGCCTTTCCAGAACAGGCTGTGGTTTGAGTGACCACCAGCATTGTTACGAACAAAAGTACGTTGATCAGCAGGAACTTTATCCAATTGTTGGATCAGATCATCAATGTCTAGGTTAGCCAGTTCAGGTAATTTTTCTAACGCAGTGTTAGTGTTGTTAACGTAGGTTTGATGATGCTTGGTGTGATGGATTTCCATTGTTTGCTTATCGAAATGAGGTTCCAGCGCATCATAAGCATAAGGTAAAGCAGGTAATGTATAGCTCATTGTATTTGTCTCCAGTGACTTATTGACATATACCTCTATATCTCTCACTCAATGCCAAGACACATAGGGTATACACTTCAGAAACTTCACACCTTGTGAGTCGGTATCAATTATAGTTATTTTACTGTTAATGAAAATCATTATCAAACCCATGATATTTATATGGTCTTTCTCATCAACTATCATTGTTGATTTATTTAGCAACTAATACCAATATCGCCCTGCTTTGTTTTTCTTTAATTCTACCCTTATGCAGATAATCAGATGATTAATCTAATTGACGATTTCGCATCAAATGATAATCCTGTTAAATCCATTACAATTAATACGTGATCTCCCGCTCAAAAGAAAAACAAATTTATATTTCCTGCTTTAGTTAACCATTTTTTGACATAGTATTAACATCTGCAAGGAGATAAAAATATGACTCAAATAACTAAGCATCCCGTTACTGCTGAAATTGCAGAAAATGCCCTGATAAACGAGCAACAGTACAACAATGAGTATCAACTCTCTATTCAAGACCCTGAAACGTTTTGGGGGGAGAAAGGAAAGGTTGTTGATTGGATTAAGCCGTATACCCGAGTAAAAAACACCTCCTTCGATCCTGGCCATATCAGCATTCGCTGGTTTGAAGATGGCACCCTTAACTTAAGCGCTAACTGTTTAGATCGTCATCTGGCAGATAAGGGCGATCAAACCGCAATCATATGGGAAGGTGATGACCCTTCTCAATCAAAAAATGTCACTTACCGTGAACTGCATCATGATGTTAGTCAGTTCGCTAACGTATTAAAACAACATGGTATTCGTAAAGGCGATGTTGTCGCGATTTACATGCCAATGGTGGTTGAAGCTGCCGTCGCAATGTTAGCTTGTGCTCGCATTGGGGCGATTCATACTGTTATCTTTGCTGGCTTCTCTCCAGAAGCGGTATCGGGTCGTGTTATCGACTGTAAAGCAAAACTGATTATTACAGCCGATGAAGGCCTACGTGCTGGCCGCTCAATACCTCTCAAGAAAAACGTTGATGACGCATTAACCAATGCCAATGTCACCACCGTTAAGAATGTCATTGTCTACCGTCGTACTGGGAATGTTCCAAGCTGGGTAGAAGGGCGTGACTTATGGTGGCACGATGTGATTGATGGCGTCAGCGCCGACTGCCCACCTGAAGAAATGAACGCAGAAGACCCATTATTCATTCTGTATACTTCAGGCTCAACAGGTAAACCAAAAGGTGTACTGCATACTACTGGCGGTTATTTAGTCTATGCAACACTCACCTTTAAATATACTTTCGACTACCATCCCGGTGAAGTGTATTGGTGTACTGCCGATGTTGGCTGGGTAACGGGTCACAGCTATTTGTTATATGGCCCTCTATCTAATGGTGCCAAAACATTGATGTTTGAAGGCGTGCCTAACTACCCTGCGGTCAATCGCATGAGCCAAGTGGTCGATAAGCACCAAGTTAATATCCTGTATACCGCGCCGACTGCTATCCGCGCCCTAATGGCTGAAGGTGATAAAGCCATTGAAGGCACCAACCGTAGCTCGTTGCGTATCCTAGGATCCGTTGGTGAACCTATCAACCCTGAAGCATGGGAATGGTTCTATAAGAAGATTGGTGATAGTCGTTGCCCAATTGTTGATACATGGTGGCAAACAGAAACTGGCGGCTTTATGATCACTCCGCTGCCGGGAGCGACCATGCTAAAACCAGGCTCAGCAACGTTACCTTTCTTCGGGGTTCGTCCTGCTCTTGTTGATAATCTTGGGGAACCATTAGAAGGTGCAACAGAGGGTAACCTCGTCATTGTTGATTCATGGCCTGGTCAAGCACGTACCTTATTTGGTGACCACGAGCGTTTTGAGCAAACCTACTTTTCTACTTTTAAAGGTATGTATTTCAGTGGCGATGGTGCTCGCCGCGATGAAGATGGCTATTTCTGGATCACGGGCCGTGTTGATGATGTATTAAATATTTCCGGTCACCGCCTAGGTACTGCTGAAATTGAATCTGCATTAGTTGCACACCCAAAAATTGCAGAAGCAGCCGTTGTTGGTATTCCTCATAATATTAAGGGGCAAGCTATCTATGCTTATGTCACCTTAATTTCGGGGGAAGAGCCTTCACCTGAGCTATATACCGAAGTTCGTAATTGGGTTCGAAAAGAAATCGGTCCAATTGCAACACCTGATGTTCTACACTGGACGGACTCTTTACCTAAAACCCGCTCCGGTAAGATCATGCGCCGTATCCTACGTAAAATTGCCTCAGGAGATACTAGTAACTTAGGAGATACTTCCACACTGGCAGATCCTGGCGTTGTCGAAAAACTACTCGAAGAAAAACAATCAATGAGTATGTCATAAGCCTGAAGGTCGCCTTTATGGCGACCTTACATACATTCCAATAAGACGATAACAGAGGAGAACTCTGATGAATGCTACTGCTTATCAAGAGGTAGAGAATAACCCTCGCTTTAAAGAATTGGTAAGGAAACGCGGTCGATTTTCATGGTTGTTGTCAGCTATCACATTAATATTGTATGTCGGTTTTATCTTTCTTATTGCTTTTAACCCAAGTTGGCTTGGAACGCCGATTAGTGAAGGATCCTATATCACACGAGGTATACCTATTGGTGTAGGATTGATTGTCATCTCTTTCTTATTAACTGGCCTATATGTTATTCGGGCAAATGGTGAATACGACCGTTTAACGGCTGAAATCTTAAAAGAGGTGCAAAAATGATAAAACTCCTTCCTCTCATCTTACTTTTCGCCTCTTCAGCCGCATTTTCTGATGCACTGACAGGGGATGTCGAGCGGCAACCTGTGAATATTCAAGCCATTATCATGTTCTTGTTATTCGTCGGGTTTACTCTCTATATTACTTATTGGGCATCTAAAAGAACGCGTTCTCGCTCAGACTACTACACCGCAGGCGGTAAAATTACAGGTTTTCAAAACGGGATGGCCATTGCGGGTGACTTTATGTCCGCAGCCTCATTCTTAGGTATTTCAGCACTGGTTTACACCTCCGGTTATGATGGCTTGATCTACTCCATCGGCTTCTTAATTGGCTGGCCTATTATTCTTTTCTTAATTGCAGAACGCTTACGTAACCTCGGTCGTTATACCTTCGCCGATGTTGCGTCATATCGATTAAAACAAAGACCAATACGGATACTGTCTGCCGTTGGCTCTCTTGTTGTCGTTGCACTCTACCTCATTGCACAAATGGTTGGTGCAGGGAAGTTGATCGAACTACTGTTTGGTCTTAATTACCATGTTGCCGTCGTAATTGTAGGTATTTTGATGGTGTTATACGTCCTATTTGGTGGAATGTTAGCCACTACATGGGTACAAATCATCAAAGCAATTCTCTTATTAGCAGGCGCAACATTTATGGCCGTAATGGTCATGAAACATGTTGGTTTCAATTTCAATACCCTATTTAAAGAAGCCGTCGAAGTACATAAAAATGGCATTGCCATTATGAGCCCAGGAGGATTAGTTTCAGATCCTATATCGGCTTTATCACTTGGGCTAGCGCTGATGTTTGGTACAGCAGGGCTACCTCATATCATTATGCGTTTCTTTACGGTCAGTGACGCGAAAGAAGCTCGTAAGAGTGTGTTCTATGCAACAGGTTTCATTGGCTACTTCTATATTTTAACTTTCATTATCGGTTTTGGTGCGATTGTTCTTGTTAGTGCAAACCCTGACTTTAAAGATGCAGCAGGCAAATTGATCGGTGGAACAAACATGGCCGCCGTACACCTTGCAGATGCCGTCGGAGGGAACTTCTTCCTTGGCTTTATTTCTGCTGTTGCTTTCGCCACGATATTAGCTGTTGTTGCGGGGCTAACACTCGCCGGCGCCTCAGCGGTTTCCCATGACCTTTATGCCATGGCAATCAAAGACGGTAAGGCAAATGAAAAAGAGGAGTTACGTGTATCCAAAATTACGGTAGTGATATTAGGCTTTGTTGCTATCGGGTTAGGTATTTTGTTCGAAAACCAAAATATCGCCTTCATGGTAGGCCTCGCATTCTCTATTGCTGCAAGCTGTAACTTCCCTATCATCCTGTTATCGATGTATTGGAAGAAATTAACAACACGTGGTGCCTTAGCAGGCGGATGGTTAGGACTTATTACCGCCGTTGTGCTGATGATATTAGGGCCAACTATTTGGGTAAGCATCTTACATCATGAGAAACCTATCTATCCTTATGAGTATCCTGCATTCTTCTCGATGATAGTGGCATTTGTCGCTTCTTGGTTATTCTCTATCACAGATAACTCAGAAAGAGGCAAATTCGAGAGAGAACGCTTTAGAGAGCAATTTGTACGTTCACAAATTGGCTTAGGTATTGAGCAAGGTAAATCTCACTAACCCTTAATATTACCTCTAGAAAGAAACATAAAAAAAGCGGCTCTTAATAAGCCGCTTTTTTAATCTGTATAAAACCACGTTATCTCGCATAAGTCATTTTTTCAGTGTTTACCCACTCATCAACTAACTCAAAAAAGCGTGCTGGTTGGTTTTTTACTTCGACTTTAAAGTTCTCAAACTCAGATTTGTTATTAGGTACATACATTGATAATAATATATTTAACGATATTTCTTTGTTCGCAAATTTCTGGCTAATATTAAATGCCTTATAGAGGATCGCCGCCAATACAAAACTAACCACTGCTATACCAGCCATAGCAGCAAAACTGTAATCTATGTGTAGAAGCTGGCGAGCCTCATTCAGTAGTAAGAAAGGCGTAAAAAACATCACCAGCAGAGATAAGATAATTGCCCCATCTTGACCATTGTTGAATTCGTGTTCCTTTTGCTTATTAACGGCAACAATATCCCTAAATATTTGGCTATTAACAGATTTTATATTCTTCATTATATTCACCTTGATAAACAAGCGCATTATCGTGTGTAAAAATCATTCATAACATCTAATTAAGTTACTTATTGATAGTATATGTTTAACTTTTTGCAACATCAATTTAACATTTGTTATCTATTTTAATGGGAAAGTATCTTAAGAAGAGTAGGTAAATAGAAGATATAGAACAACAAACCCGATGATCACAAAACCGTGTTTATGGCCTATCTATTGATATTAAAAGTAAAGTTGAAAAATGAGCTAACTTAAACGGATTTTATTTAACATTTAAACAAATTAATTTATAAAAAATTAATTATTAAAGTTATAAAGCTTGCTTATCGATACTCATTACCTTTTTCCC
>NZ_JAMPQI010000051.1:0-9545 GCF_028482365.1 Providencia sp. PROV122
TTCTTAATAGCTCAGCTCTCTCATCGGAATTCAAACTACTACCAGATCGCTCAGCGTCGAATTTTGCTTTCCAGTTATAAAGTAATTTATCGGTGCTCCCTAAAGAAGCTGCCGCTTTTGGTATGCTATAACCTTGCTCGGTGACTAATGCGATCGCCTCTTGCTTAAATTCAGCGGTATAAAACCTATTTTTTCGTTTTTTCATTTAACACCTCAATAATTGGATTATATTCCATTATTAAAGTGTCCTGATTTAATTGCGCAGAATAATTAATATTCATCACGCATACTCAATTACTAATTTTACCCTAAGATTGAATGACAAAAAAAACAGCAATAACGAGTAATTCGTTAAATTTAGTTTCAGAGTGCGTATTAATATTTCAATCGCAATCTGGTAACTCACGTTATCATTTCCCAGGAAACTTAACATCTTATGAAAAATCTATTTAAAATCATAAAGTAATACACATAAAATCAAAAACTATTGGCGATAACGATCAATACAAACCAAACTAATAGTCATGAGCTATCATAAACAACAAAATTGATCGTCTTAAACTATTTCCCTCTCCTCTTAATTTACCTTAGTCTTTAGCACCAATAGTTTTGATATTGACCATATTTTAATTTGGTAAAACGAGTGGTTCGCGTTAATGAGATACAATATATCAAGTGCAAGTGTTCGCATAGGTGCATTTTTTCGAAAACACAGAAGATTACTAGGTATGTCGGGGAAAATATTAGGACAAAAATTAAATATCTCCCAACAACATATCTCTCGACTAGAACGAGGGCAAGCAACATTTTCAATCGAAATCATTCTGCAATTATTAAATGAGATTGATAAAACGTTACTTGATTTAATTGTCGAGGTATTTTATGAAGATCCCAGTGAAGTTTTAATTGAATATCAACGTTTGCGTTAATTCAGTACTGCATTAACACAAAAGAAAATAGCCTACATTTTCCATTAATCTGTTTTCTGGGATTATTTAAAGTTTTAAGATGAATTAGATTGGATATTTGTGTTGGTTTTTAATTAAAGTTTTATTTTTTATTATATAAAAAATTGGAATATGTATGCTTAAACGAATTCACTTTATTTTAACATTGTTATTAATGAGTATAACAATAACAGTATGTGCCGCACCTTCCATTGGTATTGGTAGTATGTATGATGTTTTTACACCGGAAACACAAAGCCTGACCAAACGCGTATATAATACAGGAACATCTACCGCATTTGTCCGTGTTGAGGTATTGGAGATTGATGTTACCCCGAAAATGAATCAACGCGAATCAACACAAAAAGAAGTTGACGCAGGCTCATTAACACAAGAACGACTCATTGTCTCACCACTAAGATTAATCATTCCTCCATCGGGCTTTCAGACTGTACGTATATTATGGTCAGGAGCGCGAGATAAAGAACGTTATTTTAGGATCCGTTTTACCCCTGTACTCCCAGAAGAAAATGATGGTTTTGGTATGAGCAAGGATGAAATAACTCAATACAAGAAAAACGCACTGGAGGCCGGAATTAATGTATTGACTGGGTATGGTAGTGTTGTTGTGATGCAACCTGAAAAACCTTTATTTAATACCGTTATTGACGATAGGAACAAACAAATAGCAATAATAAATAAAGGAAATGCTACCATTATATTAGATAATATCCGTTATTGTGAAAACGCAAAATCACATTGCGAGAACAAATCCCGAGAAATTATATTGCCTGGGAGGGAGTTTATTTTACAAAAAAAACAGAATAACAAAATCACCTTCACATTAATTGAAGGTGATAAATCAAAATCATTTAATTATTAACATTAACATCAATCTAGATAAATAATTAATTTTAATTTTGTTTTCTAGTTATAGAAAATAAATAAATAGGAAAACAGCGTTTTCCTTCTTTTTTTAATCATCATAAATGAGGTATTCACATGTTAAAAAAATCATTATCCGCGATTTTAATGTCTTGCGCGGCTTTAGGGTCAATGACTGTTCACGCTGCGGATGAACAACGCTACGCTATCGACTTAACGGCCACCATCCCAACAGATGATTTTCAAGTTATTCCTGTTGAGGGCGGCTGGGTTAATCAAACGCAAGAAATGGTTTATGATTTAGGAACTAAGAAGTTACAAGATTTCTCCAAGCAATTTCAATATAAAAATACATCCGGTGGTATTCAAGCAACCTTAACGAATACCGACTCAACTGGTACAGCTATCTTATCAAATGGAAAAGATACCATTCCGTTAACTGTTATCTTTAACGGTGTATCACTCAGCAATACGGCTAATACCGTAGTTGATGCCGCAGATGCCAAAGCAGGCGGTCGTGCTAATCTTCGCATTACACAAAAAACAGACACACCTCTAACTGTGACAGGCTCTTTTACTGGCCAAGTGGCAATGGTTTTTGAACCAGCGCTTGTCGCGCCTCCAGCTGGAGACAAATAAGTTACTCAAGTGATGAAGGCCTTTGAGGCCTTCATCCTTATTGCTTAGTCTAGTCGTTCGTTATTTCAATTGTGTTTGTGCATTTATCGAGTGACTAACTATTTTTTATAGTGTTTGTATTTTTTGATTTGGCTAAGAATGAATATGAAAGTATTATTTACTTTAATTCTAGCACCTGGAATAGCTTTGGGGGCAAATTTATTATCAGCAGGCAATACGATAAAAGTTCCTGATGAATTTAAGCAGTATTTTTATAATTCAGAAATTGTTTCTCAAGTGTATCTTAATGATTCTCCGCTTTTTGATGCTGTCTTTTCGCTTCATGAAAATGGACAAATTAATCTCCTACGAATTTTAGATGAAGAACCAGATATTAAACCTCAAGTTAAAAATGAGTGGGCTAATATTTTACAAAAAGGGATCTCATTAGGTGCATGTCACTCCTCCTGCCCTGCAGGACTAATCTCTGCTGAATATCGACTGGATAACTCCTCGTTAAAATTATTTACATCACACTACGAAACTGAGCAAGTAAACAATGACTATATCCATTTGCCTAGCACTCTGCCAAATGGTGTCATTATGCACAATAATTTATCTGCCGTTTCGGTAGCTTCAGCGAAGACATGGAACTTTACCTCATCTATCGTGTCCTCGCTTTTAGGATGGACACAAAAAATATCGCTGCAGACCTACGGCTCTAGCCAAGCCAATCAAACACAAGAAACCAATATTTATGCACTATACACACAAAAGGAATTAGCAGGTAACTTTATTCGCTTAGGTTTTTTTTCCCCGGACAGTGATAAGGGAAATGTTGAAACCAATGGATTTAGTACAGGCTCTGTTGCTGGAGCCATGTGGGGAACCTCAAATGCATTATTGATAAATAACGAAAGTGTCAGTGCTTACCCTATCTATGTCACCGCTGCCAATCAAGCAACGGCAGAAGTTTGGCTGGATAATCGCCTCATCTACTCGCAACAACTGCAACCAGGAATACAAGCTATTGACACTCGGCGTTTACCCAGCGGCATTTATAACATCACGATTAATACCCTAGAGAACGGTAAGATTGTGGATACTCAAATAGCTCAAGTATACAAGCCATTAGGATGGCAAAATCCCAATCAAAAATGGCGCTTAAATTTCTGGGGTGGGCAAAAAAGAGATTTAGTGATTAGCCGTAAGAACACCACCGAGAATAATAACGCGTTCATCGGCGGCGGTGCCGTCGATTACTTATTGACCCCCCGTGTTATCTTGGGAAGCAGTTTTTTAATGACCGCAGAAAAATATCAGCTCAGCGCAAGATCAACGGTAACACTGTCTTCCAATGATAGTCTTTTTGCCCAATATACCTTGACGGATGACGATTCACGAAAAAATTCGAGCGCAGATTTACGTTATTATCGGACGCTTTCACCGGGAAACTCGTTGAATGTCTTTTGGCGTCGAACTTCCCAGGATAGTTATCGCTCGACAGACTCGTCTAAGCAAGTTGGGAACGCGTGGGGGGCGTCAATGTTCACCCAATTACCGTGGGCGAGTTCACTGACATTGAATGGTCAATACATGAAAAATCCATCAAGAGAAGGGTTTGGGATTGATGCAGCATTGACAACAAAAGCCATTTTGGCTAATCGCGATGTTAATTTTCGAGTAAGTGCGTATGACCGACCTGGATTTAATCAAAAGAATCGGGAGCAAGGTGTGATGTTCGGAGTAAGCATGTCATTAATGCCGACTGCACAGCATACGTTATCAGTTGATGCGGGTATCAATGACAGTAACAGCTATTCGAGTTTAAATTATCAATGGCAACCCCAGGATGAAGGGGCACTACGGTGGCTAGGCGCTGGAATATCGCAAAGTGGTGGAAGCACACTCATTAACGGTAATAGCGCCTTGGAAAGTCGAGCGCTCAGTGGGGATGCTTATGTCCAGCATTATGTACAAGACAAAAGCACCACAGCGGGCATTAACTTAAGTCAGACACTTTTGTTGGGTGAAGGAAGACTTGCGGCGAGTAGTGGCGAACGTGGTTTAGGCATGGATTCGGCATTTATCGTAGATTTAGAATCAGATGACCCCGATATGCAAATTGTCGCTTCAGACAGTGTTAGCGAAACAAAGTTATTCCAGGGCCGAAATGTTATTCCTGCGGATGTCTGGAAAAATGAGTCCATCCAGTTTTACAGCATGGGTGAACATAACGGAAAAGTTTTTCCTGAATATGAATCAATGCAAATGAATCGAGGTAGTGTGAAATATTTAAAATTAAAGGCCATCAAAACAACAGTGCTTGTGGGGATGCTGCAAGACAACCGAGGTCAAATGTTAAGACATCGTCAGGTGATTAGTGATATTAGTAGCGGCGTGATTAATGCTGAGGGCGTTTTAACATTAGATACGGGCATCAATAACCAAAAACTCACTGTCTTAGCCGATGGTCAATTACCCGCCTTATCGTGCCAGTTACCGGACGCCCTGTCATCGGAAAAAGCCGTACAGTTTTTTCCTGTTATTCGTTGTTCATCAATGGAGGGGTTATAATGCGTTATTTTCATTACATTCTTGGTATCGTCATGTTGGTACTCAGCGCATTTGCCCACAGTGTAACGATTAATCTAACCGCAAAATTCACACCGGCGATAAATAACAGTAACAGTGACGGCGTTTTTACCAATACAACACCGCAGAGTGGGTATTGTGTTCAGTATCCCGATAGGTGTCCCGGAGAAATGTTCAGCGTTAATTTACCGTTATCAACAACCATCTCCTATCCGATCGTTGCTTATAACGAACCTCGAGATGGACCTTATTTTAACTTTCCTAAAACTCCCAGAACACTCACAGTAAGGAATCAGGATACCGGGGAATCATTTGACGTTATATTTAGGATAACTAATTACTCAGCGAGGTATCGGCACAATACAGGACAACACGATTGGACAACAAGCTCTTTTGTGTACACACCTTCGGGAGGTGGATGTGGCTATGGTGGACTAGCACAGGTTGCAGAGGCGTGGTATCTCTTTATGTGGACAACGTTAAATAACACTAGTCCTTGCCATAAAATTAGCACCATAGGCAGAACGGAACCTTCCAAATTTTATGACATGAGCATCGGTTACTCATTAGTGGCTAAAGATAACTTATTAACTGTAGGTTCAGGAATCTATACGGGGAAATTATCATTTTCCGTAGGTCAAGGAGGCGATTTTGATTTTGGTGATAACTACCAAGCCGATGACAGCGTTGTTGATATCAATCTCATTCTTTCTGTTAATCATGATTTAACCGTCACTACAACGCCAGAAGGTCGTGCGTTATCATTGCAACCTTGTAGTGTAGGTAAAGTTTGTACGGAAGAACAGGGAAAACGAAACTGGGAACGTTGGATGATAACAAAAATCACTCCTCAGCTTACTGCTCGAAGTGACTTTTTAATTTCTTCAACGGGCTCATTTACAGCTTATTTGCAATGTGAATATATTCAAGGTGAACATTGTGCTATAAAAAGTGACAATAATGGACAACTGGTTCCTGTAAAAGCGTATTTGAGCTTACCAAATAATATTATTAATCAGAAAACCAATAGCACGGTTACACGTGCGCTAATGCCAATCCATAAGGATATAGTAAATAATACGTTTTCAACACGAGATATTGGAAGTAATCGTAAGGGAAGCATCGATTTTTTGGTCACTCAGCATGATGTTGATACTATGCTCTTGACAAGACCGGATACTTACCGAGGAACAGTGACCGTTATCTTTGACCCGAATATATATTAATTTGAAACGAAATGAGTGGATCTAGTAGATATGAAAGTCTGGAGATCGGTGAGTAACCCCCAGTGTTAGCATCGTTGTCGTCTAGATTTTTAAGGAGATAACTATGCTAGCTAATCCAGTTCCAATTGATGTGAAAACGAAAGGTCAAACTTAGTTGTTACTACCGTATAATTGGGCTCACCGAAGAATTGTTAAAGAATTAGATGTGAGTCCTTCCGTGGTCTAAGTGGAGAAGTGAACTTGTTGAAAGCGGTCTATTGTCTACAGAATTGCCGTTAGAAAATGCTACTGCTGATTTTTCAGCGGAGCAGAGATTTTTCATCGTGATTGAAACTGCAACAATGTCTGAGCGCGAGTTAGCTGAATACTGTAGGTCTAAAGGGGTATTTGTCGATGACGTTAAAGCTTGGCGAGCACTATCATCTATTTATGCAGAAACGGAACTTATTCCAACAGAATCTCAGTCTGTAATTTTCGACGAGATTACTTCTACGACAATAAGGCATTCAATCTAATTTACAGGAAACTACAGAATCCAATCTCACATATCTGGTCATATAATTCCTTCATACTGGGCAAGCTTGGAAGATATGAAAAATGTTCAATGCCCTTAATGGTTTTGGCATATTACCAAATCAAAAAACATACAGTGATGAAATGCTAAATGTCCGAGGAGGCCCTGTAACGAGATTCTTTTATGGTACTAATTCCTTTACTGGAATCGCTTATCTTGATGCAGAGTAGGGGGGGAGAATAAAATATTGACCTTTTATTGTGTCACTCAGAACTGTTCTGCACAACAAAATTAGGACACTCTTCTGGTTGGATTTTCAGGACAGGGTTTATTGTTGATTAATTCTTTCTCGCAATCTCGTTCATAAGCTCTTTTCCAAGTATAAAAAGTTTCTCTACTGCTCCCAAAATGACGACAAGTTTTAGCAATATTTTTGCTCTCGCGGGCATGATTTTAGATTTTTGTTTTATGTGCAATATCTCGTTTAGCTTTAATATTCATCATATCTGATCTCCGACTGCAATTAGAAAAAACTAATTGTCAACCGAAATCCAGACTTTGATAAATTTATTTTCAGCAATGAAATAAACAAATCGCTGAATAACACACAACACCATTATCCGCATCATTGATGTGGATAAATTGAATAAATCATTGAGCACCACAGGTTCTAAATAAACTAGCCTTTGGATTTAATTAATCTATATTCATTATTGGATGAATCTACCACAGGAATAAATAAAGAATGATATTTCGCATACGTTGCCGGAAATTGCTGACTTAATCTAACAGAAACCTGAGAAAAAAATTGATCGATCGGCATATCGAGAATATACAATAAGCGGATCAAGGTATCGACATCAATATGACACACACCGTTCTCATAGCGGGATATTTGTTGTTGTGATACATTCAGTTGCTCACCCAATTGTTTACCTGTCATGCAGCGAGCCTTACGGATAAAATAAATTTGCCGGCCAATGATCAAACTGAGCTGCTGCTTTGACGTTAGATTTTTATACAGGTTTTCACCATCGCCTATGACATTAAAGTACTCGCAATAGACATGCTTATCCATAATTTTTCATTCCTCACTTTCAGCTAAAAAATCAAAGATAACGTAACAGAACAAATTAGTTCGATGCGTTATTCTTAGAGCGAAGTTTACTGCTTTCTTAAAGAAAATCAATCCCTGAATAATAGTATAAACTAGATAAATATTTATACTTACATGCTATATGTGTTATTGCAAAACAAAAATAACGCTATAAAACCAACCACTACAAAAAAACCAAAAAGGATAATCATATGTAGATGGTTAATCACTTCGCTCAAATGAAAAATAATAATTAAAAATAAGTATAAAAAACAAAATAAATATAAATTAATGTTATCAAAAACATAAAATACACTATTTTTATTTAAACTGTTCCATTAAAAATGCGGTCGTGTATTCAATGTGTAGAGTATCATAATAGGTAGTGTTCGCGTTCAATAAATGTGCCGATGATCTTGTCGTGCATCTCTGCTGATTTGGAGTAGCCTAACGTCTTACGATTAAGTCGCTTTAAGCGGTTTCTCAGATTTAAATTCTCTCTTTCTATTCGTTGGGTATAAAATTTATTGGCTACGTGTTTTTGTTTGGGCAATATCTCATAAGCACAGAACTTATCCGTGCACCAAAAAGCTACATTAAACCTAGATAGTAAGGTCAGCAACTGTCGAAGAGTTTCTTTGTTTCGACGACCAAATGTATGAGCAATAATCCGTTTTAGGCGAGGTTCCCAAGCATACCAGAGGCAGCATTGTTGTTTCTTAATTAGCGACAAAAGACCACTGCTCATCGACTTCGCAAAGGAGTTCAATGTGCAAATTATTAAGCGGTCAAGACGTTACCTGTCTCGGCGAGAGCTTTTCAAGTGCGAACGACCGCATTAATGCTGATATGAAGGGCTCTGGCAGTATCACGAATATCCGCATTATTCATCGTGAGGTCGATAATTTTATCTTTGGTACCGGGTTGGCAGACATGATATTCATAATCGAGTTGGAAGCTTCGGCAGCAGTCTTGGCAACGATAACGTTGATGGCCCGAGCTTCCTAACCCATGTTTTTTCACTGAGGAAGTTTGTTGACAAAATGGGCATCTTACATCGATTTTAGCCATAAATATTATCCGGTAAATTACCCTATATTACAGGTTAATCACCGAATTGAATACATAACCAATAATATGATCAGTATATTTCCAATTTATTAGAAGGGGCTAAAAAACGTAACTCAACTATTTTATATAGAAATGACTTTACTATAAAATATAATAATGAGTCTCCTTGTGAGGTAATAATGATTATTTTTAAGGTATAAAAAGTATATTGAAGCATTGGCGACTGGTGAGTTTAAAACTGTCCGTTGAGCAACTTATTTCTGCATATTTACGGGCTGTCCTAGATAAGAACTGGTTTATGATCCACTTCGATGGTCGGATCAATGACCACTTGTAAATAATACATGGGGAACTTACACAAAATTATCTACAGGCTTCACAATAGCCATCTTCACGGATATCCGTAAAGATGGCTTAAAATAGAGTTTAGTTTGATTAACGTTCTAGCTTATGGATGTCATTGGGGGACCACAGCATTCTTTATTTCCCGCCTTAAGGAATGAAAGTAGTTTGACTCTCATTCTGTTATCCTATCTACCCACTCGTATAATAAACATATCCTCCACTGTGAAAAACTCCTCCTTGTTCAAGGT
>NZ_JAMPQI010000052.1:0-9550 GCF_028482365.1 Providencia sp. PROV122
CCAACTGGGGCATTTATCCCATTACTTTGACTATGAACGCTATGGACGTGATGTTTGTCTTGAACAAGGGGGGATTTTTCACAGTGGAGGATATGTTTATCATATAAGTGGGTAGATAGGATAACAGAATGGGAGTCAAACCGCTTTGATCCCATTGGGCGGAGAATAAATAATGCAATAGTATCCCAATAACATCCATAAGCTAGAACACCAATCAAACTAAACTCTACTATAAGCCATCTTTACGGATATCCGTAAAGATGGCTATTATGGTGTTCTTTTTTTATTTAATGCAAACCATTAAATGGATATTTATCTTACTGTGATGACAAATGCACTAGTAGAAGGGGTTACGCGCCCATTTCATCGAAAAGTCCAAAGTTTGCTCTTAGCCCTGTAATATCAAGGGATACAGGCGATATCTTATACGATAGCATTAACACTCGATGCTATTACATTGAAAAATTAAAATTTAGAAACCCCACCGTCTAAGGATATGTTAGTAAAACTTATTGCCGATATGAAAATTACGGTAAGGGCGTTATTACGAAAAAATGTTGAACGGTATGAACAATTAGCCTTAGAAAATGATATTTATACCGATGACCAACTGATTGATTTTATGTTGCAATACCCAATACTGATTTGATATTGCACCAATAGGAACTAAACTTTACCGACCATCTGAAGTCGTATTGGAGATATTATCTCATCCGCAACAACATGAGTTTATCAAAGAAGATGGTGAGCTTATTGTAGACATACAAGTTGTCAGAGTTAAGTAATATACTTATCATGGTGCGTGCATTGATGTATAGTACCAATGCGCTCATGCTAATAGGGAACTTAATTACGTACTGTTAGTCTTGATTTTTTAAAACTTGCTATCAATAGGAACAGATAATTATATTATGCGTCTTACGCCACCCTGAGCTCCCGCCCTCCTTTTAGGTTGATACTAAATCAGCCAATTTCGTCATCCCTTCTTAGGGATAATTTCGCTTATTTAAAATACACTCGCCCATCAAGGGATTGATAGATTACAAGGTAATCCAATATGCTGTTGTCCTCCACTCGTCAGGACTGGCTAGGTAACATCCGTGGGGATGTGCTTGCCGGTATTGTTGTTGCTTTAGCGTTAATTCCTGAAGCAATCGCTTTTTCAATTATTGCCGGCGTCGACCCTAAAGTCGGGTTATACGCAGCATTTTCCATTGCGGTAATTATTGCTTTTATCGGAGGACGCCCCGGTATGATTTCCTCCGCAACGGGAGCAATGGCACTTTTAATGGTCGTTCTTGTGAAAGAACATGGCCTTCAGTATCTATTAGCCGCGACGGTTTTAACCGGGATATTTCAAGTTATCGCAGGATATTTAAAGCTCGGTAATTTAATGCGGTTTGTTTCACGCTCTGTCGTAACGGGGTTTGTTAATGCGTTAGCTATCTTGATTTTTTTAGCCCAACTTCCAGAGTTAACCCATGTGAGTTGGCATGTTTATGCCATGACCGCGGCAGGCTTAGGGATTATCTATCTGTTTCCATTAATCAATAAGACCATTCCTTCACCATTAGTGTGTATCGTTGTATTAACGGTAATTTCAATTAGTCTGGGTCTTGATATCCGCACAGTCGGTGATATGGGCGTTTTGCCTGACAGTTTACCTATCTTCCTTGTGCCTGATATTCCCTTGAATATCGAAACGCTACTGATCATATTACCTTACTCACTAGCGCTTGCCGTTGTTGGCTTATTAGAATCGATGATGACCGCAACGATTGTGGATGATTTGACTGATACAACCAGTGATAAAAATCGAGAATGCAAAGGGCAAGGTATTGCGAATATTGCCACTGCATTTATTGGCGGGATGGCAGGATGTGCGATGATTGGTCAATCCATCATCAATATAAAATCGGGTGGCCGAGGCCGATTATCGACACTGGTTGCCGGTATTGTTTTATTGTTAATGGTGGTTTTTCTTAATGATTGGGTATCAAAAATCCCCATGGCGGCGTTAGTTGCTGTGATGATTATGGTGTCAATTGGAACCTTTTCTTGGCGATCCCTTGCTGATATACGAGTTCATCCGCTATCAACCAGTGTCGTTATGATAGCCACCGTCATTGTTGTCGTTTGGACCCATAATCTGGCTTACGGGGTACTTGTCGGGGTGCTCATCGCAGCGCTTAATTTTGCTAATAAAGTCGCGCGATACATGACAGTTACATCAAGCAGAGATAAAAAAGCACGCCATTATGAGGTTCGAGGACAAATTTTCTTTGCTACATCAGAACGCTTTGTTAATGCTTTTGATTTTAAAGAAGACATTGATAAAGCGATTATTGATGTGGATCATGCTCATTTTTGGGATATCACCTCCGTCAGCGCGTTAGATAAAGTGGTGATTAAGTTTAGACGTGAAGGCATTGATGTTGAAATTAAAGGGATGAATGAAGCCACTGCAACATTGGTTGATAAATTTGGTATTCATGACGACCCGAAAAAAATTGAAAAATTCATGGGAGGTCATTAATTATGGTAGCAGATATCATTCAAAAAAATTGTGTAATTGGGTGTATTGACCGTTCGTCTTCGGCAATTGCTGTTTGCCACGCCAGTGCTTGGATAGCCCAAACACTCGACCTACCACTGACACTGTTACACATGAATGAAAAAATCTCGACATCAGCACACCATGATTTAAGTGGGATCATCGGATTTGATACCCGAGAAACTTTATTGAGTGAACTCGTGGATATTGAGGAAAAGCGAGCGCGCTTAACCCGAGAGGAAGGCCGACAATTATTGATGAGTGCAAAAAAAATCACTCAAGATTTAGGTCTTCATGATGTTAATACACTTCAGCGACAAGGAACGTTAGCCGAAGTACTCAATCAAGATGATACGCATATTGTTGTACTCGGTCGTCGAGGCGAGCAATCTGTATTAACGGGTCATATTGGCAGTCAACTCGAAGGCATTATTCGACTTCAAAAAAACTCAGTGCTTATCTGCAAGCGAAACTTTACCCCACCGAAAAAGATGCTGATTGCATTTGATGGCAGCGAGGAAGGTGAACGAATCATTCATCGGTTAACACAAGTGAAATTATTAGCCGGTAGTGATTGCTATCTGGTGATGTACGGTAACCAAGACTGTCAGCTCAAAAAAGCACAAAACCAACTTCATCAAGCCGGTATTCAGGTGAAAGTCAATTTACTTGAGGGTGACAATAGCATCGTTGATGAGTTGTGTAACTTTGCAGTACAACACCATATTGATTTGATCATCATGGGGGCTTTTGGTCATTCGCGATTGAGGCAATTTTTTACCGGAAGTCATACGACAGAGATGATACATAAAACGCCCGTGTCATTACTCATCATTCGTTAGTCTTTTCGTCTATAGTCATTATTACCAAGAGAGGTGACTCGCTTTCGTCACCTCTCTATCATAATAAGTGGCTACGATTTATCGACAATATGAATAAAATGAATGTGTTTTTCATATTGATCGAGGATATCATGAATAATCTGCGCTTCACTCCATCCCATAATATCGTAGTCTTGCCCACCTTCCTTTAAATAAACTTCAGCGCGGTAGTATTTCTGAGACTCATTATTTTCATCATCATCCATACCCACTAATGCAAAAGAAGGCGTCAAATAGTCCCGTAATCGTATTTCATAGAGGAAATTGAGATTCTCACCAAATTGTACTTCAAGAGTCACCCTATCGTCTTTCTCATTATGGATAGCGACCTCGGTCCCCTGCTTTTCCAACTCAGTAACGACTGACTGCATAGCCGGCTCAATCACTTCCGCCATGAAACGTTTAACCTGATTACGTTTAGGAAAGAACGCTATTTTACGTAATCGACGCTCCCATGATAACCCCCCACGTCCGGTATTCGGTGCTAAGGTAGCAAGCTGTTGACTGTCTTTTTTATACACATCAATCCGTAAAGCTTTTAGCAATCCGACGATAGCAATCAATAAAATAATCGCAAAAGGTAACGCGGTCGCTATCGTCATAGTTTGCAATGCCGTTAATCCGCCGGCCAGTAAAAGTGTGATTGCAACGGCCCCCATCAAAAAGGCCCAAAAAATACGTTGCCAAACGGGTGTGTGTATTTCACCACCCGAGGCTAACGTATCGACAACCATGGCCCCAGAGTCTGCAGATGTCACAAAAAAAACAATGACCATCAGCATAGCGACAAAAGAAAGAACAGATGAAAACGGAAAGTAATTTAAAAACTCAAATAAGGCGAGAGCAACATCTTTTTGAACGACTTGTGCCAACATTTCAGCCCCATTATCACGGATCAAATGGATGGCACTATTTCCAAAAAAAGTCATCCAAAGCAGTGTAAACCCAGCAGGAACAAACAAAACACCTGTAACAAACTCACGAATAGTACGGCCTCGAGAGATCCTCGCAATAAACATGCCCACAAAAGGGGACCATGAAAGCCACCATCCCCAATACAATAATGTCCATCCCCCTAACCATTCACTCGATTGCGGCTCATAGGCATAAAGATTGAAGGTTTTATTGATGATATCTGAAAGATAAGCCCCGGTATTTTGGACAAAAGATTTAAGTAACAGTACTGTCGGGCCTAAAATCCCAATTAATAATAATAATAAACCCGCTAAACTTAGGTTGAGTTCAGAGAGAATTCGTATGCCTTTATCTAAACCACTGACGACTGATAACGTCGCTAATCCCGTGATCACCACGATCAAAATTACTTGCATCGTTGGACTGACAGGAAAACCAAATAAATGTGCTAATCCTGCGTTGACTTGCAAAACACCAAATCCAAGCGAAGTTGCAACGCCAAAAACGGTGCCAACAACAGCAAAAATATCAACGGCATGTCCCATTGGGCCATAGATACGTTCACCAATGATGGGATAGAGAGCTGAACGCAATGTAAGCGGTAAGCCATGTCGATAACTAAAAAAAGCGAGAATTAAGGCGACAATGGCATAAATCGCCCAAGCATGTAAGCCCCAATGGAAAAATGTAATTTCCATTGCTTCTCTTGCAGCTTGAACAGTTTGTGGGTCTCCAACGGGGGGAGCAAGATAGTGCATCACGGGTTCTGCGACCCCGAAAAACATCAGTCCAATGCCCATTCCAGCAGAAAACAACATAGCGAACCAGGAAAGATAACTAAATTGCGGTTGAGCATGATCTGGACCGAGTTTGATTTGGCCAAATCGAGAGATCCCTAAATAGGCGACGGTCAATAAAATTAATGCAACGGCCAGAATATAAAACCAACTGGCATTCTCAAAAAGTTGAGCTTGTAGGGTTTTTAACAAAATTTCAGAACGTTGAGGAAAAATAGCGGCTACTGCAACGACACATAAAATAATAAAAGCAGAAACAAAGAAAACGGGCGGATTTATCTTCCCCCACGTTTGAGACTTTTGTGGTGATGATGACATTCAATCTCCCTTTTAATGCGTGCTCATGATTGTCATGAAGCTCGGTTTATGGTGATAAATATAAATTATTTAATTAAAAAGTATCCAATCTCTTGTGTATACTTAAATATCTCTCTTATGTCATACCAAGCCGTATGACTATAAACTGGATAAACGAATAGAGGGACATTTATTGTACTATTTTCATCAATTTTGATACTTTCGAAATAGTATGCCGTGAGCAACCTATCAGGTTTTCTATTTGGCTATAGCTTTTTTTCTCCATTAGAAGACCTTCAATTTTTTGGTGTAATATCTTATTGACCGGACGACCTTTATACTTCCCTTCTTGTTTGGCTTTTTGCACTCCTTGCGCTTGACGACGCCGTCTATCTTCGTAATCCTTTCTTGCAACCGCTGCCAGAATGTCTAACATCATACTGTTAAGGGCTGCAAGCATTCGTTCTGTAAATTCATCGGTGCGACTCATAAACTGGTAACTGGTTGGCAGATCTAAAGAAACGACCTTTAACCCTTTATGTCCAATGAGATATTTTAATTTTTCCCAGTCATCGGTATTCAAGCGGCTAATTCTATCCACTTGTTCAACTAAAATAATATCTCCGGGCATGGCCACATTGAGTAAGCGAAAGAGTTCAGGTCGGTGAAGCTGAGCGCCTGACTCATTTTCTTCAAACCAGCAGGCAATTTGTAGCCCCATTCCTTCAGCAAATTTCAACAGTTCATTTTTTGCTCTTGAGGCATCTTGTTCATGCGTAGAAGCACGTAGATATCCATAAATTCTTATATTTGTCTTCATCGGTGCACTATACATTAGTGTTGTTATTTCGGTGCATTATACATCTGTTTTTCATACTTACTACACTGGATTTCACTTAGTGTAGTTAAGGTAGACTTAAATTGCACTTCTGTATCGATTACGCGCGCATTCATTATATGATGTTGTTTATTTTTAGAGGATAGAACATAACCACAATGAAAGAGATTAAATCAGGCCGTATTCAAATTTTGACTGAACAGGAAATTCATGAGCTCTATTCTCGTCCAATATTTAATCAAATTGAGCGTGAAGAATATTTTTCATTAGATCCGAGTATCAAAAAAATCCTCGCTAAAATGGGAAAAATTGAAACGAAAATATATTTAATTCTTCTGATCGGTTATTTTCGCGCTAAGCCTGTTGTTGCTCAATTTAAGCTACGAGAGGTTAAACACGATGTTGACTACATTTATGCGACTCATTTTCCAAATAGAAAACCGAAATACCCCTTTATTGCTAAAAGTACTCGTGCAACATTGATAGCGAAAATGTATGAAATACTCGGTTTTTCGCGGCTATTAAAGCGAGATAAACAAGCTTTGATAGAGCGCTTAAATGATGTCGCAACAATCTGCACATATCCCAAATATATTTTTGATGAATGCCTCGCTTTTTTAGGTCAAAACAGAATTGGATTAGTGGGTTATTCCACTTTGCAAAATATGGTCACCACGATTTTAGCTAATGAGAGGCATCGAACCGAGTTGATCCTGTCAAATAGCGTGCCACCAATAATACATAAAAAATTAAAGAAGATACTGCATACAAAAGGAGTATTAAATAGTCTATCTGGTCAACAAGGCGCAGCTAAAGATTTTACACCTACAGAGCTCGCAAGTGAAATTGAAACGCATAACACCATAAAAAGTGTGTATCCCGACGTAAAACGTCTTGTTGGTGAATTGAGATTATCATTAGGTAACTTAAGCTATTATGCATCGATTATTCAACATCAATCGATTTATAAAATTCGTCGATTTTCCGAATGGCAAGGCATGTTATATCTGGTTTGTTATCTATTTTTTCGCTATCAAGAAACTAATGATAAATTGGTAACAGCTTTTTTGTATGTGACGAGAAAGCAAAGGGAAGCTGCGAGTGCTTCAGCTAAGTTACGCATTGCAGAAGAACTGGAAATTATTCGTGAAAAGTTAATGCATGCGGGTAATATTTTACACCTCTTTGTTGATGAAACCGTCAGTGACAATACGCAATTTGGTGATATTCGCCAAAATGCATTTACAATGATCTCTAAAGATGAAATTCAGTTAATAAGTCAACATCTTAATAAGAATAATTTTGATAAAACCCATTATGAGTGGCTATACATTGATACACAATACAGAAAAATTGCGAATACGATGAGATCACTTTTTCTCGCTATTGATATCGAATGCGAACCAGGATTACACCTGCTGTCTTCCCAATTATTAACAGCAAAATTAGAACTTCAAAAAGATAAGCACATTTCTACCGTCGATCAGCGATTACTGTTAAAAAACGATAAACCTTTTATCTTGATAGATGAACAGGTTAATACTCAACGATTTGAATACTATTTATACCAAAAAGTAGCTAGGATGATTGAGAGTAACCATATTTACATCAATGAAAGCGCTAATAACAAGCGTTTAGCCGATGATTTGATTTCAGCCGCCGAGTGGAAAAAAAGCCATGTCATCATTCAAAAAACAGGGTTAACTCGGCTCAATACGCCAATAGAACAAACGCTTTCGGAATTAACGCAAAAATTGAGCGATCAAATAGAGCGTATTGGTCGTAATATCCATGATGGAGCCAATGATTTCGTGACACTTCAACCGCGTTCAAATCAGTTAACATGGAAACTGGCGAATAAACGCTGGAAAGATGATATTGATAATCCCATATATAACCAGCTCCAACATATGGGGATCATTGAAATTATGGACTATGTTCATCAAAAAACGGGTTACTTAGATGCATTCAAAAATATCGCCTCAAAAAAGAAAAACACTAAGGCCAAAGAGGGCGATTTACTTGCTTGCATATTTGGAAATGGCTCAAACTATGGTGTTCATCATATGTCATCAATATCAGATAGAGCCATCGGTGTGCTTAGAGCCGTCAATGATGGGTATATTAGACCTGAAACAACGAGTGAAGCTAATGATATGATATCTGATGCTTTAGCAAAACTCCCCATTTTCAAATATTATACGATTAACGAAAGTACCCCATTTGGTAGCATTGATGGCCAAAAACATGGTTGCCGAATCAATACATTTAAAGCCCGTTTTTCTGCCAAATACTTCCGAAAAGGGAAAGGTGTATCGGCACTCACATTAGTTTCAAATCATGTACCAATAAACACGAAAGTGATTTCAGCCAATGAATATGAGGCCCACCACGCATTCGATTTACTCTATAATAATACCAGTCATATTCAGCCCAAAACATTAGCAACAGATACGCATGGCGTTAACAACGTAAATTTTGCTATCCTTGATCTTTTTGGATATCAGTTTGCCCCGCGATATGCAAAATTTAAACACGTTTTTAATGAATTGTTTGACATAGAATATGATGAGATCCTTTCCCTGAAACTTAAAAAATCGCTCAATTTATCACTCATTCAGGAAGAGTGGGAAAATATTCAATGGATAATTTGTTCATTAAGCCGTAAAACGACAACACAAAGCACGGTGATTACTAAGCTTTCTAACAGTAAGAAAAACAATCGCACCTTAGCGGCTCTTCGTGAATATGACCGATTAATTAAGTGCTTATACGTTCTCGATTATGTTGATAACAAAATGCTCAGGCAGTTCGTCCAGCAAGCACTTAATCGGGGTGAAGCTTACCATCAATTACGGCGTGCAATCGCGTCAATTAATGGTAATCAATTTAGAGGTGGTGATGATTACCAGATAGAACAATGGAATGATTGTGCTCGTATCATCGCTAACTGCATTATTTATTATAATTCTGCATTATTATCCAGTTTGATTGAAAAATTTTCGCGTGAAAATAATCAAGAAGCGGTCAATATGATAGCTGAGTTATCGCCTGTTGCATGGCAGCATATACAGTTAGCTGGTAATTACACCTTTGGCCTTAAAAAAGATAATATTGTACTGGAAAGATTACTGGAGAATTTAGATCCTCTCATTTCAGAAGAGTCATTAAGCTTAGCGGCATAGTCTATTTATATTATTAAATTACATATCGTCTGTAGCCCTTGATACCAAAGGGCTACGAGTAAACTTTGGACTTTTCGATGAAA
>NZ_JAMPQI010000053.1:0-6152 GCF_028482365.1 Providencia sp. PROV122
GGTGGCATTAAACAAAGCGGTCCCTCTGCTGTACAACGCACTGGCGTCCGGTGAAATGCTGCCAAAAGTGGAACTGAAATGGTACCGCACGTCTGTTGAAGGGAAGCAAGAGCACTTCTTCACCACCACACTGACCGATGCGACTATCGTCAACATCGATTGCCAAATGCCACACTGCCAAGATCCGGCCAAAGCGGATTACACGCAGCTCATCGAAGTGTCGCTTTCTTACCGTAAGGTCGACTGGGAGCACACCGTGGCAGGCACTTCCGGTGCTGACGACTGGCGTGCACCGCTGGAAGCGTAATCGCCTCATTCGACGAGCTCACCCGGGCTCGTCCTTGTCTGTTTTAACGTGATGCACTCTCCCCGTTAACCCGGAGCCTGACCATGTTCTCAAAAGATCCGAAAAAATCATCCCCTGATCTGGCGTCGATGCTGAAGGACGAAGCCATTAACCAAGCCAAGGAAGCGGCGATGTCAAAGGCATCTGCGCGAACACAACAAGCCGTCAATTTGGCCCAACAAGCGGCCAGTGCGGCGTCCTCGTTGCAGGCCTCCGCCGCGATGTTGCCCCCCGGCGGCGGGCTAACGGGGGGGCTCAACCCTGCCGATCCGGATACCGCGCAAGCGGCCTTACGCAGCGCGTTAGGGTTAACCGCCGAGCCGAGCGGTTTAGTGTTTACCTGTGAAATCGGCTTATTTCCTGCGGGCACCTTTCAAGTCACCGATTTTACCCTCACCGAAGGGCTCTCTTCCTTATATCACCTTAGCCTGAATGTGGTGAGTTTGTTGCCTTATATTGAATTCCAAACGCATTTAGGCCAAGCCGCCTCACTGACGGTCAAACGGGATGGGCAGATTGTGCGCACCGTCAATGGCATTCTTGCGGGCGGTGTCCAAGGCAATACCGATGGCGTGAAAACGTGGTACCATTTTGATATCCGCCCTGAAATGTGGATCATGACCCTCAATCAGGACAGCCGTATCTTCCAAGACCAAAACGCCCCCGCGATTTTAAAGACGTTATTGGATGAAGCGCACGTCAAATCAGACTGTCTTTTTTACCGTGAAGCGCTGCATCCGGAACGGACCTACACCACGCAAAAACGGGAATCCGCCTATGACTTTTGGTGTCGCTTAGCCTTTGAGGAAGGGATCAACTTCTGGTTTGAAGAAGATCAGATGTTCTACAGTGATGAGCACATGGGCATGACCGCGGGGATCTCGTTGACTTACAACCCGCAAGCGAACACCGATATCACCGACAGTACCGCCACCACATGGCAGTACGGGGAGTATCTGTGCGCCGATCAACTGATCCAAAAAGACAACAACTACGTGCGCCCCTCTTACCCGCTGATGCACCAAGATCAGCAAGCAGGCGGTGGGCAGCACAGTGTGTTTGAAAGTTACGGGCGTTTTCAATTGGATGCCGAAGGGGAGCCCCTGACCAAAGCCCGTTTTGAGCAATTACGCAGCGGCAGCCGCGTGGGCAATGCCACCACGAACTGCTTTGCCTTGCGCCCAGGCAAAATTTTCACCCTGCAAAATCACCCACACGCCCCGATGAATGACAGTTGGCAAGTCATCACGGTCACCCATCACGGCGTGCAACCCTTAGCCGACAATGGCGGGGGCGAAGGAACGCAATTAAGTAACACGGTCTCCTTTATACCGGGTCGTGAGGAGTGGCGTCCGCCACACCGTTATAAACCGACGGCCGATGGGGATGAATTGGCGACCGTGGTGGGGCCGCCGGGGGAAGAGATTTACGTCAATGAGTACGGCGCCGTCAAAGTGCATTTCCATTGGGATCGCTACGGCAAGCCCGATCACAGCGCTTCCTGTTGGGTGCGTGTCGCCATGGGATGGAGCGGCAACGGTTACGGCTTTTCGGCCGTGCCCCGTATCGGCACCGTTGTGCAAGTCAGTTACCTGAACGGGGATATTGACCGCCCCATTATCACGGGATGCACTTACGATGGCCGCAATGCTCCCCCTATTCGTTTTCCTGAAAACAAAACACGCACCACGTTCCGCACTCAAACCCATAAGGGCGAGGGCTTTAACGAGTTACGTTTTGAGGATGAGGACGGTAAGCAGGAAGTGTTTATTCATGCGCAAAAAGACATGAATACGGTAGTACGGGATAATCGTTCGACGACCGTGGGGGCCAACCACAAAGAAGTCATCCTACAAAACCAAACGGTTTCAGTGCACGGCTCTCAATCGACCTCAGTACAGTCTGACCAAAAGAATGTCGTCTTTGGGAATCAACAGTCTATTGTCGATGGTGAAGTGGTCATCGCTTCCGCAAAAGGGATCCGTCTTATCAGCGGTACGTCCGTTCTTCAATTGAGTCCCTCGGGAAGGGTCACCATCGCATGTGAAAATTTTGATTTTTATGCCAGTGGTTCAGGGCAAATTGCCACGGGTGAGATCCTCGATCTCAATATGGACAATGCCGCGCCAGGGATCACTAAAATAGATCCGAATACCGACACCATTGCCAGCACAAAATCCCAATTTTTTCCTGAAAAATAAGGTTGAGTATGCATTACTTATTTCAAGAGGGTCGCCTCACACTACCCAGTGATAAATATCAAGATAATACCGTGAATATGCTGCGTTTTCCTGCCCTAGAAGGCAGCATCTCCATCACCCGTGAGGCACTGTCGCCAGACATCGAGCTAAGTGATTATCTCGCCGGACAGCTAAGCGCCATTAAACGTGAAATAAAAAATGCCGTCGTTAAAGCGCCAACCGCTTTTCGCACAGAGCAAGGTCTCACGGGGAGTGAAATTTACTGTGAGACCAAACAAAAAGGCATCAGTATTTATCAATGGATAGCGGCATTTCACGTGGAAGACAACGTCTTAGTCGTCACTTATAGCCAAATTAAACCGTTTTCAAATGCAGAGCTCGCACACTGGCGCGCCCTGCGGGACAGCTTTACACCGCACTCAAATTAACCGAAAGCAGACTTGAATTCACAATGACCATACTGACGATTGAATAAGGACATACTCATGGGAAATGAATTTTTCGCGGCGAAGCAAGGCGATAAATTGATGCACTCGTCAATATGGGCAGATATTGTCTGTGGTGTGGTTAAAGGGGCGGTCTATGCGGCGGTAGGGGCTGCTGCAGTTGTATTGACAGGCGTAACTGCCGGTGCAGCAACGGCTGTTTTTATTGGCGCGGGATTGGCGACCGGTTTTGCTCTCGGCAGTGTTATTGATGCTGCTGCGGATTGGGTCGCGGATGGGATTGATAGCCTCTTTGGACTCAGTTCGCCTGATGGCGAAATAAAAACCGGCTCACCCAATGTGCGTATCAAGGGAAAACGGGCAGCAAGAGCGGCAGGAAAACTCCCTACCCCCTTGTTATTAGCGTCTATTGCAGAAGACAATGCGCCCCCTAAAGAAAAAAAAGGGCTCGATATTGCCTTGAGTATTTTGGAAAAATCCACAATGCTTATTCCGGGCATGCTTCCCTTTGCGTTAGCCAAAAAAGCACTTAGCACCCCGAATAATGCGGCGCCTATTGACCCCCTGTCTGACGAATACCCAGAATATCCATCGCCTAAGCAAGGCTTTTTTGACAGCATACTGTCCCCCGTTAAGGCGAATAAGCACCCTCATGCTGAACCGATGCCCCTCGATATTATCAAATGTGATAAATGGCATTGTGCAAGTGAGCCCTACTTTTTAGCGGAAGGATCAAAAAGGGTTCAAATCAATAGCCAGCCGGCGTGCCGTAATGGGGATAGAAGCACCTGTGAAGCCAAAATCGATGACCATCAAGAAAAAGGGATTGTGCGCATTGGTGGGAACAGTGTGGTGGTACGCGACATCATGAGTGGCCGCAACCCGTTTGCAGAGATGTTCGGTGAAATTCTTGGCGGCCTCTTTGTGGGGGGGCTGCGAACCTTAATGCGAAAAGGCGGAATGGCTGTCATTAAGCAGTGTTTAAATAAAGTCGGTTGTACGCTGGTAAGTGAAATTGTCGGCACCGCGGTTGGTTCGATGGTGACGGCAACGGTGGTACAAGCTTTCAATAGTTTACACCATCCCGTTCATGCCGCTACGGGGTCGAAAGTCCTCAATGGTGAAAATGATACGGACTTTATTATTGAGGGGGCTTATCCGTTAGTCTGGTCACGTATCTACCAAAGTCGGAACCAACGCGAGAGCCGATTGGGCCGTGGTTGGGCAATGCCGTTTGATGTGTCCTTGGAAATCGAGTCAACTGGCAAGGGGCTTGAAAATGAAAATATCTACTACCATGACGCATCGGGGCGCCGTTTAGCCCTGGGGAAAATAGCCCTCGGCCAAACAGTGTTTTATCAGGATGAAGGGTTTAAAGTTTATCGCACCGTGAATAATATTTTCCTTGTCGAATCCACTGACGGTGACTATCAACTGTTTGAAGCCAACCCCCATAAAATCAATACCCTGCGCTTAATGAAAAGCGCTGACCGCCATAACAATGCCTTAAATTACCGTTATGCCAATGACGGTGAACTGGTGCAAATTCATGATGATGCGTATTTAACGGATATCCGCTTGCACTATGACGCACTTTCACAGCGATTAACGTCGGTAACGCGTCATCAAGGGCAAGCTGAAAAAACACTGGTGACCTATGATTACGATGAACAGCAGCGGTTAATTCAGGTCACTGACGCGGATAACCGTATCACGCGCCGTTTTGGTTGGGATGAAGAGTCCGGCTTAATGGCAATGCACCAATATGCCACGGGGTTGAGTAGCCATTATCGCTGGCAACGCTTTGACACCTTTACCCTTGAAGACAATGAACCGGAGTGGCGGGTCGTTGAACACTGGTTAAAAGAAGAAGGCCAAACGTGTTTAGAGCACACAGAACTCATCTACGATTTAGCCGAGCGCACCGTCAAAACCATTCAGCATGGTTTAGGAAGCACCTTCCGTCGCTGGAATGAACAACAGCAAATCATTGAATACACCAATGAGCTCAATGAAACTTGGTACTTTGAGTGGGACACCAATCGCCACTTAACCAAAGCCATTGCGCCAGATACCAGTGAGTGGGTTTATACCTATGATGAACGCGGAAATTTAACGCAATCGACGGATCCCGAAAACCAATCCACTTGCTACGATTGGGACAAGGATTTTGCCTTTCCGACCGTGCAAACCTTGCCCAATGGGGCGGCGTGGCATTGGGAATATACCGATAAAGGCGATGTCCGCCGTGTGATTGACCCCTTGGGGCACATCACGGCGTTTGTTTGGGACGAGCAAGGCAATTGCATCGGGCAAGTGGATGCCAAAGGCAATGAAACCCACTATCGCTATAACCCACGCGGTCAGCTTATTCGCCAAACCGACTGTTCCGGTTACCCCACTACCCTCACCTATGATGAGTGGGGGCAATTGCGCAGTATCACTAATGCGCTCAATGAAACCACCTATTACACGTTCAGTGAAACAGGCTTATTGCTGTCAGAAAAGTTGCCCGATAACACGGAAAACCGCTACGACTATAATGATGCGGGGCAACTGGTCGGATTAACCGATGTGGGTGACCAGCACACGCTACTGCGGCGTAATCGTCGGGGGCAAGTCATTGCACGTCGTGACCCCGCGGGGCATTGGCTGCATTTTCACTATGACGCGTTAGGGCGCATGAATGCATTAGAAAATGAGCACGGCGAACAGTACCGCTTTGGCTACGATGCCCTTCATCGCTTGACCCAGGAGCAAGACCTTATTGGTCAACAAAAACAGTATCAGTATGACGAGGTGGGAAACCTGACGCAGATACTGACTACCCCCGCCAAGCCGCAGAACGGAAGTGCCGCCCTCGCGCCAGTCCTGATGCAACTGCATTACGATAAGATTGGTCGTTTACGGTCTCGTGAGAACGGGGAATACCGCACGGAATATGGGTATAGTCAGAACCAAGTGACCGTGCGTCAGGTGCCGATAGCGCGCTGGCATGAGGCGCAACGGACGGGGACGACGGTGAGTTATGACGATGAGTTGACCCTCACTTACGACACACTGGGGCAGTTAGTCAGTGAGCGCAATGCCACTGGGGAATATCATCATCAATACGATGTGTTGGGGAATTTAACCCAGACACAACTGCCGAATAACCGA
>NZ_JAMPQI010000054.1:0-7631 GCF_028482365.1 Providencia sp. PROV122
CAGCTAAAAAAGCGTTAGATGACTTCTGTCTTCATGCTGCAAATCGAGCCTTTTTGACAGATACAACGCAGATGCAAGCGTTAATATACAACCTTATCGCTCGCTATCTCAGTCGCCACGATGATTTGCTCTGGCAGAAGGCATGTGAACATGCCTTACCTTATCAGCACAACCAAGTGTTATTTAATCATCATTGCTATATCTATTGTCTACACGCTCAAGGAGAGACCGCATGACCGACAACACTCGTTCGCCACAACTAACCTTAGAAGAAATTGAACGTCAAATGGTCGAGTTGGTAAATCAACTCGCTCCTCGGAATTTGCAAGCGGATGCGGTCGTTTGCCCATGTGAGAATGAACATCGTCCGGTGTATCCTGTGCGTTATGCCTACTCAAATTTGTATGGTGATAAAAATGCGAAAGCGGCGGTTCCGCCCGCTATTTCGACGTTACTGTCGGCTTCGTCAATCTCTGACACTAAAGGGTTTTCGGCTCGATTACTGCGCACAGGCTGGGTTTATGTCTTTGAGGAAGGTGAATTTCCCACCCGCCTTGATACTAAAGGACAGTTGCTGATTTTTAAGCATGTTGTGCAACATTACGATAATGGCTATGTCTATTCGGATGATGATAACTCCAGTGAAGCAGCCAGTGCGAAAGAAAAAGGGGATGCAGAGGAAGGATTTATCCCTTATTTGCGTGACCCATTAACTCAATCGGTACAAGCCCAATCTTGTCAATACCCGTATTTACCGATTAAAAAAGACGTCATGGAGGCGTTGTTTTTATTCAGTGATAGCCCCCTGTCTGATTATGTCTTAGATAAAATGGAAACGGATGCGTCTTATCGACAGGCATTTATGCAAAAAATCAATTTGGTGGATTTTAATGGGAATCCCCATGCGCTTGAATTGAACGCTGAGCATATTGACTATCTGGTTGAAGAATATAAAACCGAGTCAGACCAGTTTTCCGCCTTTACTGAGCACACAAAATCTATCGGTAATCCACTACCAAAAGAGTATTTTTCCCATATCACGGGAATGAATAGTGCCAGTAAAAGTACCGATACCCTGTTAAATCAAGCGAAACAAAATTTAGATTACAAAGAAAAAAGTTGTTTAGTCGCACTGTATGACCCAATCGGCTATCAAAAAGATATTTTATCGCTTTATACCTTTGTGACAGCAACGTATGCGATGTTCCAACGTTATTGGCAGTACCCAAATAAAGTGGGTCACTATCTTTCGGCGTTAGAAACCCAGTTTGATAATCCTGACGTCGCGAAAACAGAGCAAGGAAAAGCATTAAAAGAGAAGTTTAACAAACACATTGATGTTCAGGGATGGAAAACCTATTGGCCGCAAATTGAAGCGGGTAATCAAGAGTTTGAAACATTGCAAGCCAATATCGTCCAACTCTACCGTGATTTTTTAAGCAACCCAGAAGTCAAAAATCAGGTCGGTGGCATTAAAAACTATCTTGACCATGCTTTTTTAATTAAAGAACAATATCAAAAAGGGGATTTTTGGCACCCCGCGTTTTTTGATGAATTAGAGGCCTACAGCCAACTGCATGAACAGCTATTCACCCCCTTAAAGAGTTCGCCGTCAGGGCGTGTCACACTCGATTTATTGTTATCAACCGACAGTGATGATGGGGAGATTTGGAAGGCGTTTATCACCAACTTGCTGGATGTATTGAATGAAGATGTGATAAAAAATAAAGCGCTCAGTGAATTTAAAGAGCGTGTTTTACCGTCATTACGTTTAGCCGTCATGATATGTTGGGATGCCTTGGGGTACGCGTATACGGAAGCACATACCCATCTGAATAATGCTAAAAATTCTGTGCGACGTATCAGCCAAGCGGGGTTGGATTTTCTGGCGCATAAAGTGCTCCCCGCTTTTTTGGCGTATTTCGGTATTTCCGTGAGTTTTGATGAACTCGCGACCTTAAGCGCTGAAGAGTTCAGAAAATGGATGAGTTCACTGAAAGGGATGAGTCAGCCACTCCAACGTTTTTCGAAAAACA
Organism: Providencia sp. PROV122; assembly: GCF_028482365.1. Lineage (NCBI taxonomy): Bacteria > Pseudomonadati > Pseudomonadota > Gammaproteobacteria > Enterobacterales > Morganellaceae > Providencia > Providencia sp. PROV122. The sequence continues at coordinate 2,037 of NZ_JAMPQI010000054.1, forward strand.
TGAAGAAGGTCTTTGACTGGGATAATCGATTAAAATCGGCAGGACTCAAGCGCGTTATTACCACTGCCAAATTTAACCTAATGGCAGGTTACCGTGCTGCGGGATTGCCCACGGATAAACACGCCTTCATTAGTCACATCAAATTGGGGGCAGATGTCTACACATTACTCACGAGTATCATTGAATTCAATGCAGTCGCCCATACGAAAGAGTTTGATAAGCAAGACCCATTAAATGCCGCCGCCGTGAATATATTTCGTATTCAAATGGTGGCCCATATTTTAAATACCGCAGAGGCGGTGGTTGAAATACGTCAAGCGGCTAGAGGATATGCAGCAGCGGTGACGTTTCCACCGCTTCAGCGGTTACTCACCAAAATTCAGTTGCCTGAAATCCAAACCAAATTAGGTAAAGTGGGATTAAAAGGGCTCGGGTATGCCGTGGCGATTTTAGGGGTTGCCTTACCCATCGCCGAAGCCTCCGCGGAATTTTATAACAGTAATTATATTACGGGCTCGGCAAAAATAGCGGAAGCAGCAGGGACATTGGCGTTGTCGGTGGGGTTAGCGGCATACGGCGCCACGGAAGGCGTGGTGGCGACCGCCGTTGCGGCATTTGCGTGGGAATTGATTATTATCGGTGCCATCGTATTCGGCATTGGTATGGCGGTTTACAATTACTTTAAAACGGATGCGTTTGAAGAGTTATTGAAGCAGTGTTTTTGGGGGAATGGGGATAAGTATTTTGCGGGGGGATATAAAACTGAAGATAATATTAAAATTTCAAGGAGTGCGACTAAAGATAAACAACTAGAAAAATATGTTATGTTTTTAGAACGTTATGCTGATTATTATCAAACAGAACTTCAAGAATTTGCGAACCTTTTCTTTACCTCTCAACTACAAGCTAATGCAATTCCAAAATCAAAGGCGGGATTAGGGCAAAGTCATTACGGGGCTGCACATTATGTCATCCAATATCAGTTTACGCTGGGCAATTTTCAATGCGGTATTTCGGATGTTGAATATCAATTGGTTGAAAAGAAAGCTTTGTTTACTTATCCCGCGGGAACACCTGTGACCTCTTTACCCAAACAAGGGGGTACGGTAGTCAAACATCGTGGGATTGACTATTTGGCTTCACAGCAAACAAAATTTAATGCGGCGTTTGAGGCAGCTTTGCAAGATGCGTTAGCCTGTACGGCACTGCGTGATGGAGAGCTTGTACTGAGCTTTGAAGTCGAAGCGGGTATTTTTGTAGGTGATCCTCTGGGGCAATCTATCCCATCCATTTATTGGTATTACTTGGTGGATCGTCTTAAAGGTGAAATTGCGCCATTGCGTTACCGAAACGGTGATCCTAATGATAAACTTTATGGCTGTATTGATGAGGAAGGCACAGAATGACGAGTTTATATACGGCAACAAAGCACCCGGAGCAATTAGAAACCACGCCATTGATTGAAGAAAGTCATCACTACGATGATCCGTTGGAGCCTCAAAAACTGGTATTTTTAGATGCAGTCAATAAACAGCGTTGTGTGATTAATTCACCACAGCGGAATAGTCAACTTACCAACACGATACCTTTTTTTATCGTGCTCTTAGTAATGGCGTGTTATACATTATATAATTTTGCTAATAACCATATTGATTCTAAAGCCTCAATTGAAATGATGGCTAAGCACGTGGAGGACAAATATGCAAAGCCAAATAAAAAGGATCCGCATGCATTAAAAATGATAGATTCATATAAGCGTTTTTTTGGCGAAGAAAAAATTAGTTGGTGGGATTATATAAAAGCTAATAATTCAGGCGAGTTCTTTACTAACAGTCAATATGATAAATACCTTGTTATCGGCTGGTTGATCTTTTTCCCGGGTTTTTTGTGGCTATTGGGTTATCTCTCTTTCTTCACGCCTCCGGTTTACCTGATTGCTGATAGGCAAAGAGGAATATTGTATAGCTATGGGATGGGGAAAGTACGTTTAACGCGCTATGAAGATGCAGAATTCGGCTATGCAGGAAAAATGCTGGCGATTAAACTGTATCGAATTGATGAAAAAACAGGGCAATTGAAAACCATACTTTACAAGCCAAATGTTTCCCATTACTCCAGTTTCCTGACCAGTACCGACAGTGAAAACCATCGTTTTATCACGTTTCTCAATGCTTATATGCAAGGGGGGCGAGATGCCGTTTCGTCTGTCGATTACCAAGCCCGCAAACCCTTTTTGTTTTTTGGTAAAAACCCACTTCCTACTGATTTTGAGCAACAGGTCGAACAGATTTTAGCAAAGCTTGATCAGGAGAAAAAACGCAATGCGTAGTCTTGTGAACGGCAGAAAAATTATCTTAAAAAATGATACGACGAATACCGGAGGCACGGTGTTGACGGCCTCTTCTCTCGCCAAACAAACCCAAGGAGTCGCATGTGTGGGCGACTCTGTTTATTGTCCTTCGTGTAAAACAACAGGTGCTATCGTCGAGGGTGACGGTTTAATGAAAATCAACGGAATACCCGTCGCACTTGAAGGTCACAAAGTGGCTTGTGGCTGTTCTGGTGGATGTGTGCTTGTCGCGGTAGGATGAACATTTTCTCGTCTTATTAGTACGTATATTAAAGCCTGTTCGCCTTATTAAAATTAGGATGGTGATATTGCTAGAGAGGCTCCATAATGTTCAAATTTTTTATGGGAACGATGTTCCCGAGTAAACTAAAAACGCAAAAAATCACGTCTTATCCAGAAGACTATAATGCTAGAGGTTCGTTAGAAGACAGTCCTTATGTGTTAAAAATAAACTTGGAACAATGCCAAATAAAATCAACCAACTTTAATTATTGCGTATTACCATGAAGGAGATCGGTGAGTAACATTGATGAAGATCGGTTCGTGTCACTTTCACAGAACCATTGTTACATTAACTTCACTGATCTCCTTCGGTCAACAAGGTTTGCATTTTTCGCATTGATTCTCCTTTAAGGTCTATCTTGACGCTCCCGTGAACCAGCCTATCCAGGATGGCATCCGCATGCGTTGAGTCCCCGATCATCTTGTACCAGCTTTCCACCGGTAACTGGCTCACAACAATGATAGAACCTCGCTGGTACATCAGATCCACTATTTCCAGTAGATCGCTGCGTTGTTCTGACGACAGAGGCTCCAGCCCCCAGTCGTCCAGAATCAGCAGATCGCTGTGATTCAGTTTTGTCAGCAGTTTGCTATAGCGTCCGTCCGCATGTCCCTGGTAACACAGATCCATCAGCGCCTTCAGACGGTAGTAATAGACCTTATATCCTTGTCGGCAGGCATTGTGGCCGAGCGCACAGGCCAGATAGGTTTTGCCACTGCCTGTCGCCCCCGTCAGCAACAGGTTTTGTTTAAGGTTCAACCAGTTTCCCTGACCGAGCGAACGGATGAGGGGCTTATTCAGGCCCCTGCTGCTTCGGTAATCCAGTTTTGATAACTCGGCGCTAAGTCTGAACCGCGCCTGTTTCACCAGGCGCTCTGCTTTCCTGTTTTCGCGGCAGGTCAGTTCTTCTGAAGCCAGTAATGACAGGCGTTCTTCGAACCCCAGCTCCAGGTATGCACCAGGTTGTGCGATCTGGTTTTTTAGGGCATCGAGGAAGCCTGTGAGTTTCAGTTCAGCGAGTTGTTCATAAAGATGGTTCATTATTGGCTTCCATATCAGTGGTAGTATTTACTGCCGCGAACGTTTTCATGTTCCAGCGTTGATAGCAGGTCAGGTTTGTTTTCAGGAACAGGCTGTTTATCCAGACCTTTTTCCAGGATCGATTTTATTCCCGCAAGCCGCCATACCTGAGTTTTCAACGCTCGTGCACAGGCTGCGTTAAGTCTGGCCTTGCTGTATTTTTTATGAAGGTTCAGGAGACCCAGGCAGAACCGGTAACTTTGCTCAGGGTGCGGGCGTGAGCTCAGGATGTGAAGGACGTAGTCATAAGTTTCACTGCCAACGCGCCCGGCCCACTCCAGAAGCCGTTCCGGGGTCCAGGTGGCATGCTGACGGTGAGCTTCCGGCATATGCTCTTCACGGGTACTGTAGCCATAGTTTCGGTTTCGGGGATGTGTCGCCACTTCCTGCCCCTGATTAAACAGTCTGACCAGTTCACCCGAGATCCATGCTTCTAGCTGTAAGCCCAGCAGTGAACTGGGTACTGAGTAGTAATGTTTGTCAATTTCCACATGGTAATCCGCATGGACTCTGACTTGTTTCACCAGAGTATAGCTGTAACCTGCCTCAGGAAGGGGGGTCAGCGCAGGTTTATCAAGTTGGTTGAAGAGCTCTGCTCGCGAACATCCTAGTTTCTGCATGACCTTGCTATTCAGCCTTTCCAGTAACTCCCTGATACGCTGGTTAAGTGATACTAGGCTGTAGAAGGTTTCATGCCTGATACGGGCCATGATCCAGCGTTCAACAACCTGAACACCGACTTCTGCTTTAGCTTTATCTTTTGGTTTACGTGGTCGCGCTGGTATCACTGCAACATTATAATGCTCAAGCATCTGCTGATAGGTTGGATTAACGTCAGGATCATACCTACAGGCCCGTGACGTGGCGCTTTTCAGATTGTCTGGAACAACAAGCTCAGGAACACCGCCCAGCCACCGGAAGCAACGAACATGGCTCATAACCCAGTCCTCAAGCTTCTGAGACCAAGTGGCCTCAGCCCATGTGTAACTTGACGCACCGAGAACAGCCACGATGATCTGCGCGGTTCTGATTTCCCCAGTATCAGGGTTGGTAATGTCAACGGTTGGCCCACAGTAATCAACAAAGAGTTTTTCACCCGCTTTATGGACTTGACGCATTGATGGTGAGGTGGTTTTTAGCCATTCTCGGTACATCCGGCAATAATGGTTATAACTGTAAAATCCGCCTGGATTACGTTCACTGTACTCTTCCCAGAGCAGTTGTAGCGTCACGCATTTATTACGTAGCTCTTTATGGATCGTAGCCCAGTCTGGCAGGGAGTGTTTTTTCATCTTCACCTGCGTTTGAAGGAACGCATGCTTTAGTGCAGTATCATCCCATTCTGCGGGCAATGGCCACTGCTTAATACCAAGCTGAGCCGCCCGGTTGGCATACCTAGATACAACGGAGGGGGATATCGCAAGACTACGGCCAATCTGACGATGGCTGAGTCCGGCACCATATTTAAGTCTGAGTATTTCTTTAAGTTTTCTCATAGATATTGGAGCTGTTGGCATAGGTATCCTTTACTGGAGTGGTAAAAGATACAGATCAACACACCTGTGAAGTTCTAATAACATTGATGGAGATCACCGAATAACAAAATGAGCCCAAAGTGATCTCCATCGATGTTATTCAGCGATCTGCTCAAATGTTATTACCCGATCTCAATGGATGTTATTGGGTGATCTCCATTCATGAAAATACGCAATTATAGAAAGGTAGTCTCAATACCGTTATTTTTGGTTGTACTTGCTGTTTTCATATTCATGATTAATTCTTTTTTTGAAAACCATTATTCAAATTAAACATGGGCCTTATGATCATGGAACAAAATACGACTCTTTTTGATGAAGATGAAATGGAACAAATCAGTACTTTT
>NZ_JAMPQI010000055.1:0-1223 GCF_028482365.1 Providencia sp. PROV122
TCACCGTCACCTGAGTGGGTTACGTTTGAAATCAAAACGACGATGAAGGATAAGTTTGGTCCAAATGCAACTCCTTAAGTGGAAAGCTTACAGAAATACAAGTAGACTATAAAAAAATATCAGACGCCATACTGAATTAGCTGAACGCGCTCTTTATTTCATGGTGATAATGATTACTCTTTAACTAGAAAAGAATTTAGAATACTAAAAGAAATTAAATTAAGTATGAAAAAGTGTCAGGTAGTTGGTTATAAAATAACAGTAGGTTTAGATAATGAATTTAATCCTTCACATAACAGTAAATACGATGAATTTTTCATCGCTGAGGATTTGGCAAAATGAATCGAACAAATAAAGTGATTAAATATATAGAGAATTTAGTTAACTCTTCAAATAATGATGTTGCAAAGATTAATAAAATTATATATAGCGAAACTATAGATAGTCTAGATGAATTACATGGGTTAAGTAACTCAGAACGCTATATTCGTTATGAAGTTTTACTAGAGTCTTATTTATCAAGTATTGCACTAACATACATGCGAAGAATATACAAAAATGATAATGATTCACCTTATGAATTTGAGCGTTTTTTTTACCATAAGAATATACTGTTTGTATTAAATTATCTTATGACAAAAAATAGAGAGGAATTATTTCTCAATTTAGCGGAGCAAGGTGAAATTTTATTAATGGATTTCGCCTGTAATGATTTTCGAATAGGGCACTTTTGCTACGATAAAATTATTGAAAGTATTCAATCGGGTAAAATGGCAGAATCACTCCCTATGTACACTCGACCACAGAAATTAGGTGTCCTAGCGATTGAAATGCTGGCAAGCGAGAAAAACCAAACAATAGATTGGGAAAGCGCCGGAATTCCTATTGACCCATTCTATCAACGTTTCTGCCAAGAAGCATTGTATAATGAAAATCACGATGTTGTCGCTCAATGGCTTATTACTTTATGTGACAAGCATATCGAATGGTCTGCATTATTTGCAGATAATGAGAATGAACAAAGCTCAACAGGCTATGAAATAGACATGGAAATTTTATTAGCGTGGCCGTTTGAATACCAAGCCGTAAAAAATTTCCGTGCTCGCCATGGGTTGACAACACCCATCATTGATCATCCGCTATTAAAAACCCCCATGGCAATAGACCACCGTCCGGATATGATAGGATGGAAACAAAATATGCCCGCTATTTATGACCAAATA
>NZ_JAMPQI010000056.1:0-2854 GCF_028482365.1 Providencia sp. PROV122
CAAAATACCAAAGATTGTTTTTTTAAGTCAAGAGCAAGCGGATATTGATTATTACAATCAAAATATCGCCAGCCCATTTGATGAGGACTGGGAAGAGTACCCTGAAAATGAAGACGGCACAGTTTCCAAAGAGAGAATTCCTATTGGCGTCGATTATTATTCATTGTTGGAATATGTATCAACAATAATTCAATCTCCTAGCATCCCTAATAAAATGAAAGAATTAGCGGAAGAAATTATGGGCCATAATCGTTTTTTTGAGACGTTAAGAGAGCGACTTGGTACCTCCGAGGCTTTTATAGGTTTCATGTTGGCCTTTGTTTCTCAACATGAGCGCCCAAAAGGAAGTGAGTTTCACTACAAAGGGAAATCTTACAAGTTCGGACGTCACCACTATAAAGTTGAATTTTTTTGGAACGGTCATTTGAACCTTATACTAGTAAGGCTTATACAAATCCAGTAGGAAGTGTGCATGATATCCAGCAAATGGCAACTCCCTCTAACGTACAAATGACAGCGGTCAATGATCTCCAAAAAGTGATTGCCGTATCTCTGAGATACACGGTAGTCGATGCTTGGATTGATAAGTGGACAGTAGATGAAAAAGGGCACAAAAAGCGAGAGGCAACTCGGGGTGATAGCCTTACGGTGAAAACCTACACTGAGTTAGCCGATGAACTGATTGAATATATTGCCTCAGATATAGATATCCAAAATAAAGCGGATGAAAATGGTGAGAAATTTGCACAAGGGGTGATGATCGCTGTCGATATCGCGTTGTTATTTACTGGGGTTGGCGCCGCAATCCGATTAGGGGGAAAGTGGCTTACCGTGTAGCAGGCGAAGTCGCTAATGTGGGTTTGATGGGCAATCAAACGATTGAAGATATGACGGCCTTTTTGGGATATAAGGATATAACGTGCTGTTAAATTCAATGAAATACCTTGATAGCCAAACTGGGAATACTAAAGCGTTTGAAGCCAGTTACCACGCCGCCAATATGTTTATTTTATTTGGAAAAAATGTCAAAACCAAAGCCTTAACCGGTGTCACCAGTGCCTCTGGTGGTGCAAGTATTGTTTACCTTGATAATTTTACAGTACAAGAGCCTACAGAGTTACCTGAATCGAGTCGTAAATAAGGATGAAATAAAGATATGGCATATGGAATTAGTACGACGAATCAAAAAAAACCAAAGGATTAAAAGCGCGTGATATTACTCAAACCCACGCAAAGCTACAAACATTTGAGCGGCATTTGGATGATGTTAAGGTGACACTGTTTGGACCCATAGTTGACGGTAGTTATTAGGTGATTTACATCGAGTTCTTTCAGAGCAAAAATTATATGATGACATTGCAGCACAGAAATTAGCGCATTTGGTCGGATATGTTGGTGAGAATTATGAGGTTAAAGCAGCAAAGGATGGTAGCTTACTCAGTGGAGTTTTTTATAGAACTAAAAATACAGGTAAAATTGAAAAAGCGGTTCCAGTTAATCAGCTATCAATAACAGGAAATAAAGGGGAAGAGTTAAATCCGTTATATGGAAAAAATATTGATACGAGTCACGTATTTAGTTTACAAAAAAATAATGGTCATGGAATCGATTTAATTTGTAAAATCGACTCACCTCCACCTCATTGGATTACAATTGAAACGAAAACAGTTATGAGAGAAAAATTTGATGATTCTGGGACATTAATTGGAGGAAGCCTCAGTGAAGCTCAAAAAGAGCCCATTAAAAAATTAAGCAAACACATGAAAAATGCTGAAAATAAATTTTACAAAAAAAATGATTACAATATAACCGATGCGGACTTAGATAATATTCGTAATATTCGTTCTACTATGCGTGCTAATATTGACAATATAAGGGGCATCAAAATAACAGTTGGAATAGATGAGATGTTTTCTGTTGGTAAAACCTCTCGATTTGATAACATATTTCTTATGGAGATAATAAAATAATGAATAGAATGGAATTAATAAATAAATATATAGAAACTGAATTGAAAGATATAGAAGTTAGTACTATAGATTTGAAAAAAAAGATAGATAATAGGTTTTATAAAGATATAGAAATAGATATCACAAAAAAAGCCGTTGATAGATATATAAATTACCTTGTTGCTCTTGATTCTGCAATGGGAATTACTGGAGAACTTTATATGAAAGAAGTCTACTCAAATGAGGATGAAAAATCTTATGCTTTTGAGAAATTCTTTTGGCATAGAAATGTTTCTTTTTTAGTTAATTACTATAATTTATTTAAGGATAAAAATATATCTTTAGACTTTTCTGAACAAGGCGAAATTTTACTAATGGATTTTGCTTGTGATGACTTTAGAATTGGGCATCTTTGCTACGATAGAATTATTGAGAATATTCAATCGGGTAAAATGGCAGAATCACTCCCTATGTATACTCGTCCACAGAAGCTAGGCGTACTAGCAGTTGAAATGCTGACAAGTGAAAAAAATCAGACTATAGATTGGGAGAGTGCAGGTATTCCTATCGATTCGTTTTATCAACGTTTTTGCCAAGAAGCGTTATATAATGAGAATCACGATGTTGTTTCCCAATGGCTTATTGAACTTTGTGACCGTCATGTAGAATGGTCAGCTTTATTTGATTTGGATGAAAATGAACAAAGTGCGACGGGCTATGAAATCGATATGGAAATTTTATTAGCGTGGCCATTTGAATATCAAGCCGTCAAAAATTTTCGCGCTAAACATGGTTTAACTACCCCTGTCATTGATCATCCGTTATTAAAAACCCCGATGGCTATAAAGCATCGTCCGGATATGGTGGGTTGGAAACAAAATAGGCCTGCTATTTATGACCAAATG
>NZ_JAMPQI010000057.1:0-2292 GCF_028482365.1 Providencia sp. PROV122
GCTCAGTATTAAATCATGTGTGATGTTATCGGATGATAAGCAAGTCATTGATACTTTCAATGCGGAGGCGCGTAGCCCCTTTGATGAAGCTTGGGAGGAAACGCACAATGCAGGTTGCCCTAATGAAATTGAGCCTGAGCCCATGCCGACAGGAGTTTCTTTTGAAACATTCATGACGCTGATCAACCAAAAAAGTCAAGATAATGCGGTAGAGCCAAGAATAAGCCAACTTGCCGCTGAGATCATGGGTTATTCTCGACTGCAAGATGCAATAAGAGCACATTTTAGCCCTGACGGTGGAGAGGGAACAGAGTCGTATTTAAGCTTTATGTTGGCATTTATACCTGCAGCAGAGCGTCCTAAAGATGCACATTTTTTTTACCGCGGCATTCGTTATAAATTTGCCAAAAGTTATTACCGACTTGATTTTCAGCTTACACGGGAAAAAACACATGGTAAACAGGACTTTCATGAAATAGAGGGAGACCCTGATCCAGGGTTACGGTATGAAATCATGACAGGCTATGACAATGTAGCAATATCTGATGTTGATTATCGTAAAGGTTTAAAGACGATTGCAGTGACACCTAAATCGACGGTTTATAATTTATTATCTAGCCAGTCAAAAAACGTTTATATAAAAAAATATGAGGAATTAGCAGAAGCGATCGTTAAACGTATTATTAGGGATATTAATGAAGAAAAAGTTAACGAAAAAATTAACTTAGGAAAATCTATTGTCGTTGATTTAATCTTTTTAGCGTTTGGGGTGGGGGCAGCAATTACAACCGTGAAAAATGGTGCGAGAGTGATCCCTTTGCTTGCCGATGGGTTAAATGTGATTTTTTCAACGAATGAATTGATTGAGGATTCCACGGCTTTGTGGGGGTATAACAAAGATGAAGGATATAACGTCCTGTTAAACTCCTTGAAATACCTTGATTCTCAGACAGGGAATACAAAAAGTTTTGTGACGACGTATCATGCCATGAACCTGTTTATGTTTTTTGGTAAAAAGGTTAAAACACAAGCTATTACCAGTGTCGGAAGTATGGGGATTGGAGGCACACTCTATTTAGAGTCCTTTCAAGGTGAACCTAAATTACATAACGTGTCTCAAAATAAATAGAATAAAGGACTATTATGGCTAAACTCTTCGAATTTACAGAAGGTTATCTTAAGGGGATTACCGCAAAAATAGTGAGTGAGGAATCAGTAAAATCATTAACAAATATGCTTGTTACTCGCTTTAATGTGGTCGGAAAAAACCTTTACTCGGCACTTTGATGATACGATAGTGACTTGTTTTGGTCCAAAACCAGATGGAACATGTGTACTACGTATACAAGGTAATCCGAAAGGTGGTGGACGCCGAGTGACAGGACATATCGAACTTAATTTAAAATCTGAGCATAAATTACAAAAGGTATTAACCTCGGATTTGTTTTATGACGGGGTTGCTTCCATGAAAATGGCGCAGTTTGTGGGGTATCTCGGCGAGCAGCATGTTGCCAATGAAATCAAAAAAGCACGTTATTTGATAAGCTGTTTATGAAAACGCGTTATGGTAAAGCTCCATTAGCGAACAAATCTTCCCGTCTTGATAAGGATGGTAATGAATTAAATCCTTTATTTGGTAAACGCTTTGTTCCTGAAAAAATGATAGCGTTACAAAATGCGAAAGGTCAAGGTATTGACTTGATTTGCAAAATTGAGCCACCGCCGCCTGAGTGGGTTACGTTTGAAATCAAAACGACGATGAAGGATAAGTTTGGGCCAAATTCAACACCAAAAGGAGGTGAGGCAAGCGAAGCTCAAAAAGATTACTTGAAAAATATAAGAGATCATTCAAAAGCAGCAACAGAGTCAATGAGACTTGGAAGGAATGATTATAATTTAAATAAAAAACAGTTGGACTTATTAAATAGTATTTCTAAGGAGCTGAATATCAATAATATTGTTGGTTATAAATTAACGGTGGCAGTTGATGATAAATTTAATGTTGGTGGAAACAATAAATACCCATTCTTTTACTACCTAGAGGATTTAGATAAATGAGTAGAGTTGATAGAGTACTAAAATATACAGAAAAAAAAATAAAAAATGCAAAGACTGATCTATGTAAAGTAAACGACAGTATAGATGATGATTTTGTAAAAAGTATTAAGGAATCTATAGGGCGTGATAAAGAAAAAAGATATATTGACTATATGTCAACATTAGATTTTGATACGCCTTCAATTGCATTTATTTATTTATTGGAAGTTTATAGGAATAAAAAAGAATCTTTTT
>NZ_JAMPQI010000058.1:0-6697 GCF_028482365.1 Providencia sp. PROV122
AGGCTAAATCAGGGTCAATACGGTATTTTGGCATAATGTTGATTCCAATGAATTAAGGAGCCAACAGCGTAACAAACCGACCGGACAGGGTATGTCGCGTAAAAAATTATTTTCAATGAAATTGATAAATAGTCAGGTCAAAGTATGTCATTATTAAAAACGGGGACGTTATGAATCTTTATATTTAAAATTGATTATCGTTATAAGAGTTTCATGAGGGTGATATAGAAGTAAAAAATAATGAAATAAAATGAGCGCTTACCAAAACTGACAATGAACTAGTCTACATAAAAAATAATAAGTTTTGCCTTCAAATTAATGAAAGCAAAAACTGAATTAAACTTGCATTTTAAATAACATTTTCATCTTGAAAAATTTCTTTATATTTACCCTCAATCAATGCTTCTATCATTTTATTTAAAGGTAACTCAAAATATTCAGCCATATCAACTAGCATATTTTTTTTATCTTTTTCTATATAACAACTTAATGCTGATTGATTTACTCTCTCCGATCTAAGCTTGTTTTGTAAATAGGCTTTTCTCATATTTTGTATTAAATATTTTTTTTGTAATAAGCTTGCCCCCCATAACAATAAAATAGCGATCAAAACTAAGTACCTTTCTTTTTTTATACTTTTGTAAGAAATGTCAAAAATAGACTGTAATTGACTCAAGGTACAAAATGAGTTGATCGCGTAATCAGGATTGTCATTCGCTTTTGAAAGGTAACCCCAAACCCAGTCCATAGTGGTTTCTTCTTTTTCAAAAATCCAACGTGGAATATTAACAAATCTTAATTGTTGATTATATTCATTTATCCATTGATTAATAAAGAAAAGTTTAACACTACGTGTAATTTGATAAGAATCATATATAAAATTTATAATAGAGGCGTTTTTTTCTTTACTTGATGTTGACATCTGTATTGCAGATATTAAATTAGAACTTAATTTTATCCCATTAAAGTTATAATCTATTAAGATAATTCTCGCCCAAATATAATGTACAAATCTAATATCTTTATTTAACCAGTTTATCTCTTCTTCAGATATGAATTCATCTTTTGATTTATTATAAACAGATTCAAGCTTTTCTATTGTTACGTTTGAGAATGATTTATAGCCAACTAATTTTTTAAACTCATTAAGATAATACTCTTTATTTTTCTCGACATTTATGATTGGAGAGTAAGGAATCTCATGAAATAATTTAACATCATTTATCAAGTTATTAGTGAAAAACTTAATAAAATTAGAACTCGATTCACTTTTTAATTTTGAATAAAACTCTTTCATTGCATTATTTTCTTCCATTTCATTACCCTTTATTAAATTTAAACATTAAAAATAATACAATCTTGTCGTACTCCTGTCTACCTCTCGACTCAGTTACGAATGTTTATTGTCCACTTAATGACTATACATTGAGACAAATCATTTCTTTCTATCTAACTGATAAATAACATTTATAGCACTTAAACATTGAGCTTAGTACTTTGTTAATCCAAACAAATTATTCTATAGATATTTTATATGGGTTATGTATCTAATCCGTTGAAAATTATTTTTTAGCCAAACGTCGAGCATTTGAAAAACTGAGAAATTTCTAACAATTGACACTAACCCCCATTAGATTGATGACCTAAATTTTGAATACATAACCGAAACATGGCTCAAAGAGAAAGCATCTACCTTATTAAAATTAATATTTTTACGAATATTGATTAGACATTCTAAGGTAACTTCAGAGTAAGAAAATTATAAAAACTTAAAGTTAAAGCACCTTATCCATGAAAATATTTAAAGTGATGACATTCAATCATGTTGGTATGGTAATATATATATTTAATATATTAATTAATGAGTTTAATCACTCTACATAGTCTTTATGTAGAGTGATTAAATGAATAGTTATAGAGTATTATATCGATAGTCATACTTTAGCAATAATAGGTTTGATGATCCCCTATATTTATTGATTAATGAAAATAAAATGTAATTAAATACATATCAACCATCTTATATGAAACACTAATTACCGTTAAATATAAGAGGTTAGATGATGTCGAATTATACTTGTAATTCTTATTACCAACAAAGAATTAGTCATATGGTCAATAAATCACTCAGCGAGTTTAAACGATTATCTGTTTTTAGAATTGATTTGCGATTTCCTTATAACGGCATTGATTACAAAAATGATCCCAAAGTGATTACTCGCTTTTTTGAATCATTAAAAAGAAGGATCATGGTTGACGTTAAAAATAAAAGCCATTTATGGGGACGGAATCTAAGGGTTAATGTAGATTATGTTTGGGTAAGAGAAGTAGGGCCGATTAATCAGAAAACACATTACCATGTTGCCTTATTATTAAATAAAGATATCTACCATGGCGTTGGCTATTATCATCAAGATAATAATCTCGCAGCATTAATTATTAATGCTTGGGACAGTGCGCTAGGATTATTTAATACCCCTCAGAAAGGATTAGTGCAATTTTCCAGTTGTCATTACTTAGAACAAGAAAAAATTGGTTTTGAACAAGCCTATATCAATACCATGCAAGCATTAAGTTATCTTGCTAAAGATTACAGCAAACCTTATCACGATGGTTATCGTTGTTTTGGGTGTAGTCAATAAGTAATTTTTTACATATCGGGGATATGATTTGAGAAGTCATATCCCGATAATTATCTCGATATCACTTCTGCCTTTTTATTTCAAAGACAGGAGTTTCCCAATGAATACGATGAAAACATCTTTACTGGACGATCAGTTAGTCGATATTAAATTTATCACTCATCTGACAGGATTAACGGATAAGTGGTTTTATAAACTCATTCAAGACGGTGAGTTTCCCAAACCGATTAAACTGGGACGCAGCTCAAGATGGCTGAAAAGTGAAGTAGAACAGTGGCTACAAGCGCGCATTGATGAATCGAGAGGGGGCAACTCCGCCCTTGGATCCTAAGGCACTAGCGCGAGTCGCCGTGCATTTTCCATAGCATACCCACCCATTACCCACCAACTCAATTTCAACCACACCTGGTGCGATTGAATGCGCTCTAGGCAAAGCTACGCCCTAAACATACGAACCTGGCTCGATACGCATGTAGGCACAGCTCAGTGGTCTTCTAAGTTTCAAGGTGGGTTGCCGAGTGTGGATCATGAATGTTGGGTACTCAGAACGTTTAGTTTAAATTTTACAGAAGGAGCACACCCATGCTTAAATTACATGAAGTCAAAATGTCGCTAGCCTTAACGCAGAACAATCGTTTCGCGGGAGCCACCCAAGAACCGAGTTATTCACGAGAAAACTATTACTGTGCTCACTGCGGTGAGCCCGTCACACTGCACAAGACGCCAACGGAGTCATGGTTTACCCATTCTGATCCTCAGACCGCAGAGCACTGTCCGCGGGTCATCAGTAAGATCAAGAACTTAGAAGACAACCCAGAAGACATAGCAGATTTGGTTGCCGAGATTCTCTGCCATCAAGTTGAAGAACGCATGATGCGAAATTTAAGCTATGGGTATGAATCGAAAGTTGCTGTAATCAATCGAGTTCGTGGACGCATAGATACCCTAACCACCGAGCGGCAAAGGCTACTTGAAAAAGGTAAGGTATGCTGTCGCTTTGATGAGTTAACGGTAGATACTCCCCGTAATCGTTATGTTAGATCTGCATTAGAACGATTATCAAAGCTGAATATTAAACCAACTCTTGCACATAAATGCCGAGCCTTAATGCTGAGTTTAGAACGTCTAGGCGTGAGCAAGGCAAAGCCAATAAATTACAGCGGAAAGTCGGAAAGATTTGGACGCCATGATATTAGCGATCAGAAGATGGTTGCTGCAGCCGATTTGGCTTTTTCACTCGCTATACCCACAGAGTTTGACGGTCAATTTCATCTAACAGCTCCTGACACTCGAAAAGAGTGGCTTAGAAAATTGTTTGAAAAAGCTGTAGCGGGTTTCTATGCCGTAGCACTAGATAAAAGAGAGTGGCGAGTATTGGCTGGCAAACAGTTTGATTGGCAGATATCAGATAAAAGCTCAGGGATAGACGAAATTCTTCCCAGCATGAAAACAGACATCATTATCGATAATCGTTCACCAGACAAGCGTTTGGTAATCGACACAAAATTCAATTCAGTGACCACTAAAGGTTGGCATAGGGAACAGACTCTTCGCAGTGGTTATATCTACCAAATGTATACTTACCTTAGAAGCCAGGAAGACACTTCAGACCCCAAATCACTTGAAAGTATTGGCATGTTACTTCACCCGACAGTGGATAAAGAAGTCGCTGAGATGGTAACAATTCAAGGCCACCCAATATGGTTTTGCACTGTTAATTTAGGTGAGTCAGCTATTTCAATCAGAGAGCGCCTACTTGCTCTTTTACAAAAGAGTTTCCAGGAGAAAAAATAATGGTCACATTCGATCAACTTATGCTACCTGTTCTGCGCAACTAAATCAGGACACTTTTCTTAAGGAATTTTGTTCATACTCAATTGGGGACAGATCACCGTTGGCAGTATGAAGCCTTTCTAGGTTGTAATAGCGCATATACGCGATAACATCTTCTTTCATCTGTTTCCGAGTCGGCTGTGGGATTTTCAGTACCCAATCGTGTTTTAAACTGCCAAAAAATCGTTCTACAACAGCGTTATCCCAACAGGCTCCAACATCACCCATGCTTGCCCTAATACCATAGCTTGTTAGCAAGCGGCGATATCGCTTACTCGTATATTGAGAGCCTCTATCACTATGAAAGACTAAGCCTTTTTCGGGCTGGCGTAAGTTATACGCTTTCATCAAGGCTTTACTGACTAAATCTGCCGTCATTCGTTTATCGATGTGCCAACCCACAATACGGCGTGAGTATAAGTCCATCACGATGGCTAAATACATCCAGCCTTCCCCCGTTTTTAAATAGGTCACATCACCCGCCCACACTTCGTTAGGTGCGTGAGGATTAAAATTTTGATTGAGCAAATTATCGGCTACGGCATCACTGTGTTTGCGTTTTGTGGTGACTTTGTAAGCAACGCGCTGAGTGACGACTAGGCCAAGCTGAGCCATTAGCTTTTGAACGCCATAAGCACTCACGCTAAAGCCCTCTTTGCATAACCGTTTACGTAACGTTCTATAACCTAAGCTATTTCGACTCTGTTCAAAGATAGCTTTGGCTCTGCGGTACAGGCTAAGTTGTTCTGCGGTGATCAATTTTGCTGGGCGTTTAAGCCAAGCATAGTAGGCAGAACGACTTATTTTCATTAACTTGCAGAGCTTCAGCACGGGAAACTGTGAAGATAATTGCTTAATCGTTTTAAACGCTACTTGGTTTCCTTTAGCAGGAGGGCGCTGGCTTTTTTTAGGATCTCTTTCTCCATCCTAAGTTCTTTATTTTCTTTTCGAAGCCTTAATAGCTCAGCTCTCTCATCGGCATTCAAGCTGCTACCGGATTGTTCAGCGTCGAATTTTGCTTTCCAGTTATAAAGTAATTTATCGGTGATCCCTAATGAAGCTGCCGCTTTTGGGACGCTATAACCTTGTTCGGTGACTAATGCGACCGCTTCTTGCTTAAACTCAGTAGTATAAAACCTGTTTGTTCGTTTTTTCATTTAACACCTCAATAATTGGATTATATTCCATTATTAAAGTGTCCTGTTTAATTAAAGCAGATCAACCGCTAATAAAGGAATTAGTGAACCTTGGGGGCTCAGGCAGTATCGACGAGATATACGAAGAAGTTGTCGAGCTTGAAAAGTTTGATGAGGGTACTTTGGCTGTTCTGCACAACCCTGAAAAAAGTAGCCAAACGGAGGTTGGTTATCGATTGGCTTGGGCGAGAACCTACCTCAAAAAAGCAGGATATCTTGAGAATTCATCAAGAGGCGTTTGGTCTTTGACTGATAAAGCCAAGCAAAATGCTAAGCTGGGCTCTATTGATGGATGAGATTTTAAGTAATATGTTCTCGGTGCGTTGTTCTACCGCTGTATCAGTGAGAACTTTGTAAACTATATCGAAGCAGGTGATGAGAGCGTTAATTACGCTAAGTTAGATGGCAGCATCATTACCGATGAGATTAAAGATGATGCCGTCAGAACCAGAGGCTATTTTCTTTACCCTAGTCAGTTGTTTTGTAACGTTGCCGCGAAATTGATAATGCTATAGAAAAATCGATGAAAGGCCATGACATTTGGGAACGCTTAATTAAAGATAATCCTTCAGGCTTAACTTAACATTCTCAATATTAGATGCCATAGTATAGAAATTCATGTTAAGTATCTCTTATAGAAGGTTTCCATGACCGTTCCAACCTACGATAAATTTATTGAGCCGATATTACGTTTTTTAAAGCATCATCCGGAAGGTGTTGCAGCAAAAGATGTCCATGAGGGGGCAGCTGAAATCTTAGGATTAGACGACAATCAGCGCTCCGAGCTCGTTTCAAGCGGCCAGTTAGTCTATAAAAACCGTGCCGGTTGGGCTCATGATAGGCTAAAACGCGCAGGTCTCTCACAAAGCTTATCACGAGGAAAATGGTGCTTAACGAAGGAAGGTTTAGAGTGGATTAAAAATCATCCATTCCCACTGACTAAAGAACAGGTTGAGCACTTAGCTTTTGATTTTAAAGATATAAAACTCAAAACCAACCCCGATGCAGTCCTACTCGATGAAGAGG
>NZ_JAMPQI010000059.1:0-5943 GCF_028482365.1 Providencia sp. PROV122
TTGCAGGGGTAAGTATATTTATGGGGTCGTCTAGTGAAAAAAATAATTCTAAAGCAAAAACAGCACCTTTATTTTCATTAAAAATCTCAAGGTCGGCTCTTTTAGTTAATGCATTTACAAAAGAACTGTCAGTAAAAGAATTGTATGGCATAGGGGATTCTCCATTTGGTACTGAAATTGTCCAATATTATTCTTTGTAAGGTAATAACAAAAAAGCCCACCGAAGTGGGCTTTTTTGTTCTTCTAGTGCACGTGCATTTCGCGTGCATTTCGAAGTCCATTCTGGGTAATGTTACTGTCCGCTCAACTTTGCTAACTTACTGTTTTTAAAGTTGTTGTCACATCGCTGACAGTTAAAATTTGGTGGAGCTGGCTTGAAGCTCCTCCCCAATATAACTGTTTGATTCTTCTATCTATATCGATGAAGTTAATGGCACAATAGTGTGGCACAGCTGGTTTATGATTACAAGAATCAGGTATTGAGGCTTGTAATAAATTCAACTCCCGATGGAGGAGCTGAATCAACTGAAGGATGACAACATATCTAATGTTAAATTATCAAGTAAAGTGGCATCTGTACCTCTAAAAGAAAGTACTATTACGTGATAGCACCTAGTAAAATTATCCACTATTTGCAGGATAGTTACATATTGAAGAATTTTCCTATTAAGTAATACAAATCTGATGTTATGTAAAATATTTAGATACCATGTGGAATAAAATGAGATAGTTAGTTTGAGCGGGTATGGGAATTTTTTAGAATTTTTTAGGTAAATAAGAAATAGCCAGAAAATGGTTTATTTAATATTAGCAGTTATAAGAAGCCGAACATCAATTCAGTGCTCGGCTTTATTGAAATTATTTTCAATTATAGTTAATTATATTGACTAAGTCCGTCTTTAAGGTTTCTATGTAAGCTTGTAAAATCAACGTGTTGTTCTAATATTTCATATAGTTTCATTACAAATGCTTCTTCGTCAATTTTTCTTTCTTGCATAAAATTAAATATTTTACGGTAAAGTCTTTTCCCATCATTGTCTTCCTTATAAAACTCAGGAGATTGTTTTTTAAACTCACTTTCTTCCTTTTGATAATCAGTTAATAGCTTATCTATATGATGGATATCAAAAAAAACATCATTTATTTCTTTTTTTATTGCCTTGTTGGGGGTTGTTATTAATATATTTCTTAGATATTTTTCAACGCTATTTACGGGTAGGAAAAATTTTTTCAAACTCTTATATTGTTTGGGAATGTTGCCGGATACATCACCATCAAGCACACTAATTATTGTTTTACCGACACCTAATACATTCTTATCTGACAAATCATAGTGTAATTTCAAAACATTAAACCAGCCACCAACGGGCATTACATTTACTAATCGACTATTATTCAGCTTTAATTTTTCAATTGATCTCTTAACAATTATTTGAGCTAATTTATCCTCAACTAAGAGCAAGTAATCAAAGCCATCATGAGTATATACATCACGAATTGCATAACCAGGATAGCAAGGATTGATAATATTAAAACAATTCTGATCGTTTGAGTCAAATTCAAGTTTAAAAATATTATTAGGTGATATTGAGCGTATTACTTCTGGAGAGTGAGAGGTAATGATAACTGTTAAGTTGTCAAATTCAGATACTAATTTTTTCAATAAATTTAAAAGGTTTGTAATTGCTATAGGATGAAGAGCTAGTTCAATTTCGTCAATAAGCATCAATATTGGTGTATTTCTTGATAAAGACCTTCGAACTAGAGAGTTATAAATGAAATGGAGTAATGATATGGTTAAGCACTCTCCTGAACTCATTCTATATTGGCTTATTATAGAATCAGCACCATTCATAAAGTATGGTGTATTTTTTAATCCTAACTTTTCTCTTATTGTTTTATTTTTAATACGCTTAAGATCAGAATAGTGTTTTTTGTTGGAATGAAGAATTTCACCGAGGTGTTCTATTACATATGAATCCGCCAAAACAATTTCGTTTTCTAAGATTTTTCCTTCTTCAACAAGTTCATCAACATTTTTTGAATCAATAAACCGCATTCCATAAAAAAGGCTTCCTTCATATGTTCCATTAAACTTTATACAATTAGGAAATGTGTCTGATTTCCAAAAGTTATCTTCGCAATACCATTTATCAGTTTGCCCATTGAAAGTAAATTCGACGTATGACTCATTGTTAAAATCTTGTTTTTTGAGTAATCCTAAGTTATGTCTTGATACTAATTGAGCAAGACATGACATTATGGTGCTTTTACCACTTCCATTATTACCTACTATAGCATAAATGCCATTTTCAATGGGTAGTTGAAGAACGCCATTAGGAATTCCTTTAATCTTATGTATTGTCATTTGAAGTATATTCATAAGTGTTTTCCGTAAATATTATTGTTTGTATTATTTAAATTGATTTATATTAAGATTAATACTAAGTTTCATTATCCACTAGACAGAGGGGCTTGCCCCAAATCAGCGTACTAATAGATTTAAATTTGGCTATACTTAATTGATTTTTTATGTTTCTTGATGTGGATCCGGGGGCTTTTAACGCGACTATAACATTATCTCTTGTTGCTTCATAAATGGCAAATGCATCAAAATTCTCATCAAGCTGGACAAAAATAACGGAATCAAATGGTTTTGATATATCAATAGCTCCCAATCTTCCTGATACTTTTTGATAATTAGGCATATAACGACCTTTAATTTGTATTTTTTCGATCTTGCCATTTCGCGTTCTAATTGCATCATATCCAGTTTGACGAGCTTCACAGAGTTCTAACCCAAGGATTTTTGCAGCTTCAAACTCTGAAATCTCGCCTGTTATGCCGAGGGGTTTATTTGTTATTTTATAGTATTCTTGAGCAATTATTTTGGCTTCTTCAAGAATGATTTTTAGCTTTTTATTGTTACCGGATAGCAAGGCATAATCCTTTTAATAAAAGTAGATAAGCATTTATGGCATCGTTGTAAGTTTATGATATCCAGCAATGGCTCAGGATTGACTCAAACTGCCAGCGTGGTGAACCTTTTCGGTCGGCTTTAAATGTACTCATGACCGCCCCTGTAAGTAAGCATTTGTACATTACTTTCAGTTCAACTCTGTTGCTGAAGTTGAACTAACCATGTTAATCATTGAATGAAGAGTTTAGCATATGTTGCACAAGCATCTTCTAAACCCATATCACATGATTTACCAATAAAATCTCTACCTTGATATACATTCCGCCTAACCCCAAGACCATCATAATAAATAGTACCTAAGCCTAAATAAGCTTCACGTATAATGGTTTTATCATTACTTTTCAATGATGTTTCAAACCACTTTTTTGCTTTTTTATAATCATTTGGGGCTCCGCGATATAAATATGCATTCCCTAAAAAAACTTGTGCTTTTACATTACCTTTTCTTGCTGCTTCAAAGTAGTATTCATAGGATAAATCTTTTTCACCAAGCTGACGTTCACGTTTAATATCAAATCCTTTCTCCCAGTATTCATCAGGGGTTAGCCCATGCTCAAATTTATTGTTTTTTCTTGTGGCTGCGCTATCACTATATTCGCATGAAACATCATTATTATTCTGGCAAGATGCTGTAAACCATTTTTCTGATAGCTCATAGTTTTGTAAAACACCATCTTCAAAATAAACCATTCCTAACTCAAATGCTTCTTTGGCCTTTATTGAGGGTTTAATTTCATTATTTAGCATAGTGCAAGCATTATGCTGATGAAGATCGGCGTTAGAACAAAATTTTTCTAGCCAAGCAGTTGCTAGTATGTATTGTTTATTGTCATCATAGATAATGTAAAGTTGTCGTGGTGCAGTATATAAATCACCTGCAAGTACAGCCTGTTCATTCCAGTAGATAGCTTTTTCCAAGGATTTTGGAGCAATATTACCTTTATAATAAATATCTGCTAATTCAGTCATTGATTGGGTGAAGCCATTTTTAGCTGACTGCTCATACCATTTAATAGCTTCATTAGGCGATTTATCTTGGATTGAAACAGCTAGTTGGTGCTGGGAATAACTGTCGCCATTATTAGCTGCTTTGTTTCGCCAGTAAAGCATTCTAGAATCGTCAACATCAAAAGTCCCATCAGACTTTTCTATACTCTTAATTAAGATGTCTGTTTCGCCGCTACCAAGATAAGATTGAGTAGTTACATCTCCAAGATTTGCAGCTTCTTCCAGTATTTCGATTGCTTTATCAGTATCTTGCTGAACAACAAAACCTCTCTCATACATGATGGCTAGCATTCTCATTGCATTAAAATCTTTTTTAACTACCTTTTGTAATAATGCCTCGTAGTCATTACAGTTATAAATTTGTGGGTCAAAATCGCCTCCTTCACTATCCAAAATTTCTTTATTTGGAAATGTGAGTCCGCATCTATTTTCTACAGTTTCCCCTGCGATGGATGCAATCGAGTTTGTAGCATGACATCCAGATGATATTACTAATAGCATAGTACCTATCAGCTTATATTTACGTAACATTATTTTTCATTCCTAAAGGTAAATTATTATTAATTATTGCAAAAGCTCATGAGAAAGGCAGCAAGTATTTAATGATATGGTTAGTGTTTGGGAATAAGAGTGAATTACTTAAGAAGCTACGATTCATTTAGTGCTGGTAGTAGCTGTTTGACTTTGAGCTTATTTCACGTTTATATGTCATCGTCTGCCTTTGTAAGAGTGAATCTGAATCGAGTATATCCATTGGCCTCGGGGGATAGATATCAGAAGTAAGGTGAAGTGATGTAATGGACGTCCCTCTATGTAAGTTTTGCCATACTTATGCTGAGCGATTTTATTCACAGAGGTACTACATCATGAACGAGATTAAAGTTATCGGTATCGATCTGGCAAAATCTGTCTTTCAGGTTTGCGTCTGGATGAGTGATGGAAATATTGCATCTAACCGCAAGGTTTCCCGGGCTAAATTGCTAGATACCATTCGTCAATTCCCTCCCGGGTCGATGATTGCAATGGAGGCTTGCGCCACTTCCCATTACTGGGGGCGTACTTTTCAGTCAATCGGCTTTCAGGTTCGCTTGATACCCACGCAACACGTAAAAGCATTAACACATCACCAGAAAAATGATGCCAACGATGCTCTCGCTATTTGTGAGACAGCTTTTCGCCCAGGCATTCATTTTGTTGCTATAAAAACAGTTGAACAACAAGATATTAAGGCCCTCAGAGCTGCCCGTCAGTTGATGGTTGAACAGCGCACTGCACTGGCAAATCAGGCCCGGTCACTGGCGGCAGAACAAGGTGTTGAGATCCCTGTCGGGATTCATATTTTACAGCAACGACTGCCCGATATTATTGAAGATGCAGAACAGTTAATTTCTCCCGTGCTGCGCCAGTTGCTGTTCTCGTTGCTAGAAAATATACATTCACTTAATGAACGTATTCTTTCTGTAGAGCACAGTCTTGCAGCTCTTTGTCAGCAACAACCCAAATACAAAGTACTGATGACAATACCGGGTATCGGTCCACTTATTGCAGCTGCTTTTCTGAGTGAAGTTAACGCAGCGCAATTTACTAACGGACGACAATTATCGGCCTGGTGTGGTCTGGTTCCTAGGCAACACAGTTCTGGAGGAAAAAAAGCCTTTCTGCGATGACCAAAAACGGCAATCGTGATCTTCGGACATTGATCATTCATGGTGCGCGGTCTGTTATGCACTGGGCTCATAAACGTGATGACGCGCTGGGAATGTGGCTGAAACGGCTTACGGAACGAAGAGGAAAAATGAAAGCCACGGTTGCGCTGGATAATAAGATGACACGTATTGTCTGGCGGTTACTGACAGAATCCACAAGTTTTAATATCGACAAGGCTTTTGCGATGAACTGACCGTAGTTGTATCCAGAGAAGAGGATTTATCCTGAGTTTGCAGTGTCCACTTCCC
>NZ_JAMPQI010000060.1:0-6056 GCF_028482365.1 Providencia sp. PROV122
CAACGACACGGCGTTTAGCTAAGGCTAAAGCGGGAGCAATTTTGTTGACCACTGCACTCATTATTAATCATGGTCGTCATGGAATTCCGTAGATTGAGTCAAAATGATATCGGTAAACTCATAAGCCATCTT
Organism: Providencia sp. PROV122; assembly: GCF_028482365.1. NCBI lineage: Bacteria > Pseudomonadati > Pseudomonadota > Gammaproteobacteria > Enterobacterales > Morganellaceae > Providencia > Providencia sp. PROV122. The sequence goes on from NZ_JAMPQI010000060.1 coordinate 133, forward strand.
TTGCGTGTCTAAATCTTCAACATTTGCCAAAACAGCGACAGTTAAGCCTAAATCAGGTAAACGTAAAAAATAGGTAGCCCAGCCAGCCCAGCCTCATGAATGCTCGAAATGTGTGATGCCGAAGTGTTGTGAAATAATAATGCCATAAGCATATTTCTGATGGTGTTCAATGGCTTTACCTATCCTATTTCTAGCCGGTAATGCCTGAAGCATTTTCTCGACTAGTGCTTTTCCTCCGACTTTACCACTGGTGTCATTTTTACCCCATTTCATTAAATCTAAAACATTTGAATGAACAGCACCATCACCGGTTTAAGTCCAAAGACTTTCACTTAATTGATAGCCACATGTATTGTTTTCACGGTACCCACGAGCAATTGTGGTGTGGACGGGGTACGATCCCACTATAAAGTTATTATCCATTTGTAATGGTTTAAAAATAGACTGTTGAGCAAATTCTTTATAACTTTGCCTGCTAACGCTTTCAATAATAATGGATAATAAAAAATAGCCCGTATTACAATAATCAAATGGTGTTCCAACAGGGAAAAGAGGGTTGGGGTAAGCAATTAAGTCCGCTAAGCTTGCCGCTTGAATTGGAATCGGTGTTTATTGTTCAAGCATGGCACCCACGGTTAGACAGGGATCCAGCACATCAATGGCTGCGGCATACTATTAAACAGTACTTTTTAAATCGAGAGTGATTTTCTGTAGTGTTAGCTAATTAAGCATATCAATGAGTATTACTTTATATTTGATTTAGCAGTTTAACGTGATGACTTGATTAGAAGCTCACCATAATACGATGAGCTTCTAGAGTCTATTTAATGAGTTATTCCAAAGTGCCTATTTCTCTTGGCAATGTATTGGCTACATCTGAAAAGCTTGGTAGATGGCCCCATACATCAGGATTACCAATTACAAAAATATATTTCTTGGCGCGTGTTAGAGCGACATTAACTAGGTTGGGCTTACTCGCTGCCCATTGTGCGCCACCCTCTTCACCGATACTGCAACCGAGTACAAAAATAACGGTATTATTTTCTTTACCTTGGAAGGTATTCACGGCGCCAATCTTATGTTTGGCCCAATGGTTGACCTATTCTGGTATTATTGGCAAGGCTAAACATAGGTTCAATACAATGGCGGTGTACCCATAAAAGAATACCAATCCAAATCGGGTTATTCATGACTTCTAACTGACAGCCCCATGAATTGATGCGATCCGCAATTTGTTGGATTGAGAAAGTTTGTGGGTTCCAACGGTCAGCATATTGATGTAGTACTTCTTGGCAAAGATGGTTACTCTTTCATTACTTAAACGTTGTTCGCACTCTTCTTTAGCTTGCCCTGTTTCTGAACCGACAATATCTTGAATGAGCGAATTACTTAGATTTTTATCAAACTCACCAAGGTAAAGAATAAATGCGGTTGTTTTAGGAATTTTATATTGCTCTCGGTATTTATCACAAAGCCAAGGTAATTGGTTGTTCTTGTTTTCTGTAAGCGTTTTTCGGGATATAGATAATTTTTTCTTGTTATTAATATCGGACGAATAAGGGTGAAAAAACGCTATACGTTGCCAACCACTTAAAATATCTATTGGTAGAGGTTTCGAATGCCTATTTTTCCACCTGTCATTATTTAAAATATTTTAATAGTTATTGAGATTAACTTAAATTAAATGAATTTTATAGACTTCACGTTATGATTGCTCTCGGCCTAAAACTGTAGTGAGTGAGGGTATTTATGAAGAAGAGAGAAGGGAAATTGGTTACCCGTAGCGCTGGTGAGTATTTGAAATAAAACAGCTAACTAAGAGAAGTTATAGTTAGCTGTTAATTGAGGATTACTTAGCGATTAATTCGCCAATTTTTACTGCTGCCCAGCCCGCAGGTGTGGTTGCTCCACCCACGATATTGGTCATTTCTGAAATCCCTTCTGGTACTGGGATATTCGAATTCACCGCAGCTTGCGTATATTCCTTGGAAATATCGGTTCCCACATAGTAAATGGATGTTAGGACTAATGTGCCACAGATAAACATTCTAAACATATTACGCTTACAGAATGGTGTCACCATAGCTAATAAAAACATCAATGAAGCAAGGTCAACGAAAGGTAATACTTTGTTGCCCGGTAGTACGAAAGCTAACACAATCGCCATTGGGATCAGTAATAGCCCAGTTGCCAACACGGAAGGCTCACCAATTAACAGTGCAGTATCCATGCCAATATAGAAATCACGGTTAGGGAATTTCTTTTTCAATTTTGCTTCAACGGCATCGCGAACAATTAACAGACCTTGGACTAAAATTTCGATCATTTTAGGCAGTAGTAACATTGCCGCAGACACGGTCACGGCGAGTGCAACAGATTCACTGATAGGATAGCCTGCCATCAATGCTAATACCAAACCTAAAATAAAGCCTAATGTTAATGGTTCACCGAATACACCGAATTTTTTATTAATCGTTTCGGGTTCGAGGTTAATTTTATTTAACCCTGGAATTTTCTCGATAATATAGTTTGTCACGATGCCAAACGGTACATACATAATACAAGTCAGATGAGGGAAGGAAATGCCTTGTAAATTATAATTACGTTGTAGATAAGGTGCAGTAATATCTGCCGCAACCAAAGTGGCAATAAAGATCACATAAGTGATACCAATTGATAGCCAGTAGCTTTCAGTACCCGCATACACTACAGAACCGACTAATAAAAATATCCAATAGTTAAAGATATCAATATTAATGGTTTTTGTGAGCTTAAATAAAACCATCACTAAGTTGATCGCAATAAAGCCTAGTACAACTGGCACCATAATCGGTGAGCCCCAGCCAATGGTGGAGGCAGTAGGCCAACCCGTATCAACCACGGTAAGGTTTAAACCCATCTTTTCAACCATCGATTGCGAGGCAGGTCCTAAATTCGATAGTAATAAGTTGATGACTAAGCCAACACCAACAAAACCGATGCCGACTAACATACCCGCTTTAAAAGCGGTGCCTACGCGAACGCCAAAACATAATGCAATAATGAAAAATATTATTGGCATCATAACCGATGCGCCCAGCCCGATGATATTGTTGATTATATCCATGCCTTCCTCCCAATACTCGTCATATTTCTCGCCGTGGCGTTGTTGGCTGCGTTCACTCGCACTAGTCACATACTTATGTATGCCCTAGCGACTCGTTTGCTTGTCGCCTAGCCACAACGCGAACTATTTAGAGTATTTACCTACTGCGTATTGAATAAAAAAATAAACCTGATAGTTAAATAAGTTGTGGTTTATAATTACTCAAAATACATAAGGTTGTTTTTGTAGGGTATAGGGTGCCCCTGACAGGTTTCACCCTATCGTTTATTTTTTATATTTTTTGCCGATGTTCTTTTCGTTAAATTAATTATTTTTGTTGTTTTAAAAATATCTCAGCAAATAGTTTTGGCGTATTGCTGAATGCATCTAAAGTACTACCTGCCATATGCGGTGTGATGGTCACATTGTCTAATAAATAAAATTCGCTCTCCTCTTTTAATGGCTCATCATCAAAGGTATCGATAGCGGCACCCATAATGCGTTTTTCTTTGAGTGCTTGCAGCAAATCACGCTCATTAATTAAACCTGAACGCGCGGTATTCACTATTACGGCGGTGGGTTTCATTAATTTAAAGTGTTTTTCGTTGATCAAGTTTTGTGTTTCTGGGGATAAACGTGCGTGTAGCGAAATAATATCGGCAACTTTAACCAAATCTTCAAGTGAATCAACTTTGGTGTAACCGTCAACAGCGTCAACGTATTTATCGTAAAATATAACGTTGGTATCAAAGCCTTTAAGGAATTTAGCCACCAGTTGAGCAATATGGCCAAAGCCAATTAACCCAATGGTTTTTCCACCAATTTCTGGGATCACATCCGCGTTGACGAAATCTTTACGCCAATATTTATCCTTCAATGCATCATGTGCACGCGCAATATTACGTGTTTCAGCCAACATCATGCCAACCGTAAATTCAGCCACACTGCGTGCATTACGCCCTGGTGTATTCATTACCTTAATGCCTTTGTTCTCGGCATATTCTTTATTGATATTTTCAATGCCACCACGCAATACACCGATATATTTCAGTTTTGGTAGTTTATCGATTACCGCTTTATTCACAGGGGCGAACTGGGTGATCACTAACTCAACATCTTTTAAATCCGCATATAAATCCGCTGGTAAAATCACCGCTTCCGCACCGTGTTGCTCAACTTGCAAGTTATCTTCTTGCAGTTTTTCAATAGAAGGGTGTGCCCACTGACGAACGATAACCTCATAACCTTGTTGGCGTAGCTTTTCTAGCCCAGCCTCCATGGTTGGTTTATCAATAAATAGATCCGCAATTGCCAGACATTTCATGTTGTTCTCCAAAATTTTTTGTTGCCCTATGGGCTTAGCGCATTAACATCCCACCAGTCACATCAATGGTTGCTCCCGTCATATAACTGGCTTTTTTTGAAACCAAGAACACCCCAATATCCGCGATTTCAGCAGGGGAGGCGACACGCCCAACAGGAATTCGATTCAGATAATATTGTGGGTCTTTCTCTAGGTTGCCGCGGATCATTTCAGTATCCATAATGCCAACTGCAATGTTGTTAACATTAATGCCTTGTTTGGCAACCTCACGCGCCAGTGATATTGAAAAGGCGACTAAGCCCGCTTTACTGGCGGCATAGTGTGAGTGACCAGTCGTTGAACCATGAAACGCTGCTTGCGAGGTAATGTTGAGCACTGAGCCAGTGATTTGCTTATTTGAACATTGATTGATAAATAATTGGCTTAAATGGAAAACGGATTTTAGGTTGATGTTCATCACGTTATCCCACTCTTCCAGTGTAATATCTGCGACCATCCCTGTCGGCCAAATACCTGCATTATTAATCAGGATGTCGAATTGTTTGAAATGGGTGAGCCCCTGCTCAAATAATGCATCAATCTCTTGGCTGTCGCCTAAGTTGGTTCGGATAGCAACTACCTCAGTACCATTTAAACCATTTAGCGCCTCAACGAGCGCTAATGCGGCTTCTGGATGGCTACGATAAGTAAAGCAGACGTTAACGCCTTCTTTTACCAGCGATTGCACCAGCTCACGTCCTAGTCCAGTCGCCCCACCAGTGACCAGCGCATTTTTACCGTGTAAATTAAGTTCCATGATCAACTAACTCCTTATTTAAGCATCAATGGTTTGCTGGGGGTTATGTGATTTCCACGTCGGTTGCATATCATCTAGCATGCGTTTGTACATGGCGTATTTTTTGGCATAAACCGCTTGTTTATCCGTTTGTGGATGGATCACTTCAGACACTTTTACCATCGCATCACAAGCCGCAAAAACATCGGGGAAATAGCCTTCCATCACCGCTGCGGTCATAGCGGCACCAAGGGTACCGTGCTCTTTCACATCGACGATTTCTAATTGGCTCTGGAAGATATCGGCAAAAATTTGTAGCCAAACGGGTGAGTGAGTAATACCGCCCGCGATGCGGATCACATTGCTCAACTGTGGATTAATACGGCGCAGCCGCTCGACATGATAAAGGTGACTAAATGCAACTCCTTCATAGATAGCACGGAGGAAGTGAGCGCGTTGATGGAAACTGGTGACACCAACAAAACCGGCAGTGGCATCTGGAATGGTGTTGGAACCAAATACAAACGGGAAGAACATCAATTGGCTTTCATCTGGCGTGGTGGAAGCCACTAATTGGTTACACAGTTCATACACTGAACTGCCTTTGGCTTCTTCAAGCTGCTTATCTGCCGCCATAAATTGGGTGATAAACCATTCTAAATTACTGGCAGATGTCGGGCTGGCTTCAGTAATTTGCCAACGGTTTTCCATCGGATAAATCGAGGTCATAAATAAATCTT
>NZ_JAMPQI010000061.1:0-3434 GCF_028482365.1 Providencia sp. PROV122
TTTGATGTCTGGCAGTTCCCTACTCTCACATGGGGAGACCCCACACTACCATCGGCGCTACGGCGTTTCACTGCTGAGTTCGGCATGGGGTCAGGTGGGACCACCGCGCTATTGCCGCCAGACAAATTCGGTTCGTTCCCGTTCGCGTCGACACCGCAAACCAGAACTGCAATCTTGAACAAGCTGATTTCTCGCACCACTCTCTCGTGCGCTTCAACAATCGTCTCTCTAAAACACCTTCGGTGTTGTCAGGTTAAGCCTCACGGTTCATTAGTACTGGTTAGCTCAACGTATCGCTACGCTTACACACCCAGCCTATCAACGTCTTCGTCTTAAACGTTCCTTTAGGACCCTTAAAGAGTCAGGGAAGACTCATCTCAAGGCAAGTTTCCCGCTTAGATGCTTTCAGCGGTTATCTCTTCCGCACTTAGCTACCGGGCAGTGCCATTGGCATGACAACCCGAACACCAGCGGTGCGTCCACTCCGGTCCTCTCGTACTAGGAGCAGCCCCTTTCAATCTTCCAACGCCCACGGCAGATAGGGACCGAACTGTCTCACGACGTTCTAAACCCAGCTCGCGTACCACTTTAAATGGCGAACAGCCATACCCTTGGGACCTACTTCAGCCCCAGGATGTGATGAGCCGACATCGAGGTGCCAAACACCGCCGTCGATATGAACTCTTGGGCGGTATCAGCCTGTTATCCCCGGAGTACCTTTTATCCGTTGAGCGATGGCCCTTCCATTCAGAACCACCGGATCACTAAGACCTACTTTCGTACCTGCTCGAGCCGTCACTCTCGCAGTCAAGCTGGCTTATGCCTTTGCACTAACCGCATGATGTCCGACCATGCTTAGCCAACCTTCGTGCTCCTCCGTTACGCTTTGGGAGGAGACCGCCCCAGTCAAACTACCCACCAGACACTGTCCGCACCCCAGATTATGGGGCAACGTTAGAACATCAAACATTAAAGGGTGGTATTTCAAGGTTGGCTCCATGCAGACTGGCGTCCACACTTCAAAGCCTCCCACCTATCCTACACATCAAGGCTCAATGTTCAGTGTCAAGCTATAGTAAAGGTTCACGGGGTCTTTCCGTCTTGCCGCGGGTACACTGCATCTTCACAGCGAGTTCAATTTCACTGAGTCTCGGGTGGAGACAGCCTGGCCATCATTACGCCATTCGTGCAGGTCGGAACTTACCCGACAAGGAATTTCGCTACCTTAGGACCGTTATAGTTACGGCCGCCGTTTACTGGGGCTTCGATCAAGAGCTTCTCCTTACGGATAACCCCATCAATTAACCTTCCAGCACCGGGCAGGCGTCACACCGTATACGTCCACTTTCGTGTTTGCACAGTGCTGTGTTTTTAATAAACAGTTGCAGCCAGCTGGTATCTGCGACTGGCTTCAGCTCCATGGGTAAACCACTTCACCTAATGCCAGCGTGCCTTCTCCCGAAGTTACGGCACCATTTTGCCTAGTTCCTTCACCCGAGTTCTCTCAAGCGCCTGAGTATTCTCTACCTGACCACCTGTGTCGGTTTGGGGTACGATTAATGATAATCTAGAGCTTAGAGGCTTTTCCTGGAAGCGGGGCATGAGCTACTTCGCCACCGTAGTGACTCGTCATCAGACCTCAGTGTATAGCGAACCGGATTTGCCTAATTCACCCACCTACATCCTTAAACCGGGACAACCGTCGCCCGGCCAGCCTAGCCTTCTCCGTCCCCCCATCGCAATTATCACCAGTACAGGAATATTAACCTGTTTCCCATCGACTACGCATTTCTGCCTCGCCTTAGGGGTCGACTCACCCTGCCCCGATTAACGTTGGACAGGAACCCTTGGTCTTCCGGCGTGCGGGTTTTTCACCCGCATTATCGTTACTTATGTCAGCATTCGCACTTCTGATACCTCCAGCATGCCTCGCAGCACACCTTCACAGGCTTACAGAACGCTCCCCTACCCAACAACATTTACATGTCGCTGCCGCAGCTTCGGTGCATGGTTTAGCCCCGTTACATCTTCCGCGCAGGCCGACTCGACCAGTGAGCTATTACGCTTTCTTTAAATGATGGCTGCTTCTAAGCCAACATCCTGGCTGTCTGAGCCTTCCCACTTCGTTTCCCACTTAACCATGACTTTGGGACCTTAGCTGGCGGTCTGGGTTGTTTCCCTCTTCACGACGAACGTTAGCACCCGCCGTGTGTCTCCCGTGATAACATTCTTCGGTATTCGTAGTTTGCATCGGGTTGGTAAGTCGGGATGACCCCCTAGCCGAAACAGTGCTCTACCCCCGAAGATGAGTTCACGAGGCGCTACCTAAATAGCTTTCGGGGAGAACCAGCTATCTCCCGGTTTGATTGGCCTTTCACCCCCAGCCACAAGTCATCCGCTAATTTTTCAACATTAGTCGGTTCGGTCCTCCAGTTAGTGTTACCCAACCTTCAACCTGCCCATGGCTAGATCACCGGGTTTCGGGTCTATACCCTGCAACTCATTCGCCCAGTTAAGACTCGGTTTCCCTACGGCTCCCCTATTCGGTTAACCTTGCTACAGAATATAAGTCGCTGACCCATTATACAAAAGGTACGCAGTCACCCTGATAAATCAAGGCTCCCACTGCTTGTACGTACACGGTTTCAGGTTCTATTTCACTCCCCTCGCCGGGGTTCTTTTCGCCTTTCCCTCACGGTACTGGTTCACTATCGGTCAATCAGGAGTATTTAGCCTTGGAGGATGGTCCCCCCATATTCAGACAGGATAACACGTGTCCCGCCCTACTCGTCGAGTTCACAACACCAACACCTTCGGATACGGGGCTATCACCCTTTATTGCCGGCCTTTCCAGACCGTTCTCCTGATGCTGATGCTGATTAAGACTCTGGGCTGCTCCCCGTTCGCTCGCCGCTACTAGGGGAATCTCGGTTGATTTCTTTTCCTCGGGGTACTGAGATGTTTCAGTTCCCCCGGTTCGCCTCGTTTGACTATGGATTCATCAAACGATAGTGCAACGAATTGCACTGGGTTTCCCCATTCGGACATCGTCGGCTATAACGGTTCATATCACCTTACCGACGCTTTTCGCAGATTAGCACGTCCTTCATCGCCTCTGATTGCCTAGGCATCCACCGTGTACGCTTAGTCGCTTAACCTCACAACCCGAAATTGTTTCAACGATCACCTGACTGTCATGGCTGTGCGTGGTGAACTTCTGCGTTGGGCAGTGCTCGCAATGCTCACGTACTCCTGTACGCTGCGCTTGCTGCGCGCTGTCCGCCTTGAATTTCACCCTGCTCGCTCATGCCACTCGTTTGAATGACCGAAAATTTCAGGTTTGAAATTTTGAGAGACTCTCACATTGTTTAAGCGATAAACAATGTGCGTTGTTTCAATTTTCAGCTTGTTCCAGATTGTTAAAGAGCATAATT
>NZ_JAMPQI010000063.1:0-2967 GCF_028482365.1 Providencia sp. PROV122
TTTCTTGGATTGCACCGTCGAAAGAAGCCCAACCTAACCAGACTTAGCTAATGGAACAAGCTAAGAAGCCATGACCCAATAACTAATCATGGAGAAAAGCAAAGACAGTAAGGCGCTGTCGCTTCGCTCCGTTTAGATTAGTACCACATTGGGGCATTAGGGTTTTTCGTCTATTATTTCTTTCGTTGGCAGGCTCATAGGATTGTGGTACCCAAGCTCAAGAAGCTTAATGTGATTATCATTAATCTTTTGAAAATGAATAACCCAATCTGATGTTTGGTATTTACCATGATGCGTTACAGTAAATTCCGGATCGCCAATATGGGCATGCCATAGTTTATTCTGCTTTGCATAACTAATTATGTGTTCTTTATCTTCACCCACATAGCTAGCAGGAAGATTCCAAGATGGGGATACTTTACCAACCCATGCGGGCTCACCTTTGGCTGGATTTCCAAATAAGCCATAAAGTTCAAAATGCTCAATGAAATCATCTATTTTATCTACCGTAGTATCTGAATACCGGCTACTATAATAGAGATTAAATGTTACAGAGAAATCGACTATTCGCGTTACAGCGATAGTGCTTGTTTTTGATGTAGAGTTTCCGCCGCCCACTGTCTTCTTTGCTCCCTAGTTAACCCAGAAGGCATTCTAACAGATCTTTCCTCAACTCTTGATACGAGGGTATTAAAAGAAGCGCCAAAAATTCTAGCATCTTGTTTTAAAGTTGCATTTATTGAATTTTTCATATTTAGCTCCACTTTTAAAAACTTGAATAAAGCATCTTTGCTTTCTTACAAAATGCTTCAATTCCACCATCATTATAATGGCGTTAGTGTCACCCTATTCATATGAATATGATAATATATGCTTAAAAATAAAGTTTATTTTGATATCAGGGAGTTAAAATGAGTTCTACACTTGAGAGCAAATGGGGCAAAGGGGCGCTATCTCTGGGTTGGACAGCCATACCTACAGTATTGTTCTTTATACAAGGAGAGCGCAGGCTATCGCCAACAGCCTTTAATACCCTACTAAATCTAATAGTTCATTGGTGGGATATTGATGAATGGCCACATCCATCCATTGAAAGTCTAGCTATAAGAATGGGATTATCGACAAGAACAATACAAAGAGCCTTAAACGAACTAGAAAAAGCCAATTTGATAGATCGAAAGCCAACACAAAAAAACAACAAAAAATATAGAGGGCGGAATATATATGATCTGACGAAACTAATTGATTACTTGAATGTTATCGGTCCTTCTGTTGCTGATAGAGTAAGGGAACCAAAAATACATAATAATGTAATCTATAGACGGCACGATAAAAGTAATGATGATGGTTATATACTCTAAAAACATTCCTTTAATCCCTTTTATGTTAAACGCTACAAGTCTTTCATGTGGCGTTTTATCGCACCTTCATTTTCATCCAGCCATTCTTTAATCCGCTCTTCTTCCTCTTGCTCTTTACGCCACTTATCAAGGTCTTCTTGCCTATACTTTCTTTTCCTTGAAACGATTTGATTCAATCTTTTCCATTTTCGCATTTCTGTTTCTGGTTTCGTTTTCATGTAATCACCATCGGCTAATAAATAAACAAATTGTTCTTGCTTTTGATTATCAAAGAGTAAATCACAATATCAAACGATATTCCCCGATTTATCCACCGTGAATGTGGATTGTTTTAAGACTTACTAGAAGAATTTCACCTGAAATAAAAACTTGTTAAAAACGAACTCAAAAGCTCGCAAAACCGTTCTAAACTTTCAGCGTAGATTTGGGCGTTTTATAGGGTGATCGTGTCTTAAAATCGTTTTGAGGGGCTTTTATGGGGATGAATGGGCGGTTTTTGCTAATTAACTCGCCCATTTAACATAAAAGGGATTATAAGAAATGATTTAGGTCATATCAGGATCAGGAAAATAATTTTGATGTGTCAATATCGTACCCTGCTCCTATCAGTTCTTTGACTAATGAGATTTTCCATCCTTCATTTGGGTCATGCGATATATAGACAACACCCGATATATCATTAGGTTTCTCTATATCACCTTTAACAATTGCAGTGACTCTTTGCCTGCCTAATTTACCGATTAAATACCCATGCTCGAAAACTACATTTTGCCTGGCTCTACTTTTCATTGATTCTTGATCATCTTTAGCACATCCAAGGTCACAAGGTGTATAGAGAACAATACCGAAACCGGCATTGCTGTAATGTTCTATTTTTTCAATGATTGTTTTCCCATTACTACTTTTCTCGTGAAGTATGATTGGTTTTAAATCTAGAGACTCTATAAATCTAGCAATTTCAGTTTTTAGTTCGTTATCATGCCCATGGACAATGAATACTTCATTAGCCAAACTAATTTCTTCATTTTTATCAATGGTATCATTTATTTTTTCTTTCACTGTTTTTTTGATTATATCACCCAGTGTTGAAAGTAATTCTTTTGTTATGTCAATCATAAACTTATCACTAAGCATAGATTGTCTGTTGTAAAAGAAAAGTACGTTTGGAGAAACTCGTGACTGCGCTATATCTCGTAATTCTGTTGTCGTTCTTTCAGATTGAAAAATCTTTAATTGTCTAACTTTTTTATGTTCAATATATCGGCCATCAATAAACAGTTCCCTGCGTTCTAAATATGGAATGATTATATGTTTTTTGACATCATCCAAATTATTATTATCTAAATCAAAGAATTGAGTGAAGTTTCCTTTTTTGTTTTTTTCGTCTATTTCTACTTTTACGTTATAGTACATAAAATCATCCTTATTTTGAGTATAAGAAACCTAATGCCCCAATGTGGTATTAATCATAACGGAGCTAAGCGACAACGTCAGTTCTTGTCTTTGCTTTTCTCCATGATCGGTTATTGGGTCATGGCTTCTTAGCTCTCTAATCTAGCTAAGTCTGGTTAGGTTGGGTTTCTTTCGACGGTGCAATCCAAGAAAT
>NZ_JAMPQI010000064.1:0-1700 GCF_028482365.1 Providencia sp. PROV122
GGCTGGTATTTAATGAGAACGTGACAAGCGCCTCTCACGTTGCTATGATTGGATTGCGACTTCTAATCGTAGCAGCGAATGCACCGATTTAGAGTACCAAAGCCCTGTGATACTGTCACGGGGCTTTTGTACATCTGTAGGTTAGAAATTTATTAAGTAATCTAAAAATGGCTACGTATAAGACCCATTATGTTAAACGGGCAAGTTAACTTGCTAAAACCGCCCATTCATCCCCATAAAAGCCCCTCAAATCGATTTTAAGACACGATCACCCTATCAAACACCCAAATCTACACTGAAAGTTTAGAACGGTTTTGCGAGCTTCTGGGTGCGTTTTTAACATCATTTGATTAGCAACGAGATCTTACCGTTAACCCTCAAAACAATTACTTTCATTTTGCCACTAATGAAACGGTGAACGGGCAGATAAAATTTTTATCTGGCTGTGAATCGTTGGACAAGCGCAGCGCGTCAGAAAAAGACTCGTAGAGGCTTCGGGGTATCAGGGGAGAGCCCCCTGAGTACGCGACGGTAATAAACGGTAAAAATGTCCCCATTTTGTCCCCGTTTGTGTATCGTCGCCCTCGTGCCTGTAATTTTGTATTTGGAGATATTTTTAACAAACCAATTAAAAACGCATAGGTAACACACCTTAGAGCCTTGTACGTCAACGTTTTTAGACAACGAGAAAAAAGGGGAATTAATGGCGGAGAGCAAAAAAACAACAACGGTGAGCTTTAGAATTGAAGATGATCTCAAAGATAAACTTCAAATCATTGCTGAACGAGAAAATAAAACTATCACCAACAAAGCACGTGAAATCCTCGCTGAATCACTCCATCTTTCACCGAGAAAAACGCTCACAGAACGTTTACAGGATGATGTCACCCGTATTGACCAAGAACTGCGCCACAACCTCCGAAAATGGAACTTAGAAGTCAATCATCAACTCAGCACGCTTAACGCCAGTCAAAAACTTCTGAATGATTTCAGTGAACGATACTCACATTTAAGGCAAGAACTGGATGATGAAAAAAAACGACATCAAAAAACACAACAAAAGCTGACTCGCTGGACGATAACCTTTTTCCTAACCGTTCTGCTCAGTAATGCACTTATCATCACATTAATTTTATTTTTTAGGTGATCGGGATGGAAAAAAAAGAATTAGAGAGACTTGAAAAACATATCGCCGATGCTATCAGACAATCGGGGATCAAACCTGTAAGAGAATCGCTCAATAAAACTATTTTTTTACTAACCTTTGGTGGACTCAAAAGTATGCAAAAAGTTTTTGATGAAGCCTTTGATGAAATTACCGAAGCCAGAAAATACCGCTCATGGCAACGCATAACGGATTGTTTAAATGAGCATACACTCCTTGATTTGAGCGTGCTTACGGTAAAAACCATGTACAAACGCGCCAAGAAAAAACGGAGAAATAATAAAACGGAGTGACCGAGTACAAATCAGCATCAGATGCACTTCCGCTTCCTCGATGAAAAATAAATTTTCATCTTGCGGCGAGCGTTGCGGATTCAATTTGTGAGGATTATCAGGCTTCAGATGTAACAAAGCCCCGTGACAGGGTCATGGGGCTCTGGTACTCTAAATCGGTGCATTCATTGCTACGATTTCGATGTGGTAATCCAATCTTAGCAATGGGAAGCTAGCTTGTCACTACTTCCTTAAAACCATTC
>NZ_JAMPQI010000065.1:0-4462 GCF_028482365.1 Providencia sp. PROV122
CCACGACACGACGTTTAGCTAAGGCTAAAGCGGGTGCCAATAAAGAATCGGCATCATCATCAGCCCCTACCAATGATTGAAAAACACGCATCTCTTTTTTGACTAATGCACTTTTTTGGCGGTGTGGGTACATTGGGTCGAGATAAATAACATCAGGCGGTGTTGTGATATTGGCTAATGCAGTAATACTCGAGGCATGGATTAACGACATACGTTGTTTTAGCCACTCGCCAATTTCGCTATCTTGATAACCACGTTGTAGTCCATCATCTAACAGCGCGGCAACAACAGGATGACGTTCAAACATACGTACCTGACAACCTAGCGCCGCTAACACAAAAGCATCACGCCCAAGACCAGCAGTCGCATCAATTACATCGGGTAAATAATCTTTTTTGATCCCAACAGCTTTGGCAACAGCTTCACCACGGCCGCCACCAAATTTACGTCGGTGCGCCATTGCCCCTGAAACAAAATCGACAAAAATCCCCCCTAGTTTTGGTTCATCCATTTTGCGTAATTGCAAATTCTCAGGTGTCAGAACCAGCGCCATAATGGCATCAGGACAATGGATAAGATTCCATTTTTCAGCAAGTTGAGATAGGGCGCCTTGATCGGCACCCTCTTCACAGATCAATTGGATCTTGATGTGATCAGCCATTGATACCATAGCTCTTCAACATTGCATCCAGCTCAGGCTTACGGCCACGGAAACGTTCAAACAGTACCATTGGCTCTTCTGAACCACCACGACTGAGGATATTGTCGAGGAATGATTGCCCAGTTTCGCGGTTAAAAATACCTTCTTCCGCAAAGCGTGAATAGGCGTCTGCCGCAAGTACATCTGCCCATAAATAGCTGTAATACCCCGCAGCATAACCACCCGCAAAGATATGGCTGAAGGCGTGTGGGAAACGGCTCCATTCAGGTGATGGAACAACGGCTACTTTTTCTTTTACCGCATATAAGGTTGGCATGACTTGCGCGCCTTTCGCTGGGTCATATTCAGCATGTAAGCGGAAATCAAATAAACCAAACTCCAACTGACGCAGAACAAACATGGCAGATTGGTAGTTTTTCGCTGCCAACATGCTATCAAGCATTGCGCGTGGTAATGGCTCACCCGTTTCATAGTGTCCAGAGATAAACTCAAGCGCCTCAGGCTCCCAGCACCAGTTTTCCATAAATTGGCTTGGTAATTCAACGGCATCCCAAGGTACACCATTGATACCCGCAACATCGGCGACATCGATTTTTGTCAGCATATGGTGCAGGCCATGACCAAATTCGTGGAATAGGGTGATCACTTCATCATGAGTGAATAAAGCGGGTTTATCACCAAGTGGTTTGTTGAAGTTACAAGTCAGATAAGCGACAGGGTTTTGTAGCGAGCCATCTTTATGAACCATTCTACCTGCACAATCATCCATCCACGCACCGCCACGTTTGTGCTCACGCGCGTATAGGTCAAGGTAGAAGCTACCGCGCAATGTGTTGGTGTCATCATATAGCTCAAAGAAACGCACATCGGGGTGCCATGTTTCAACATCTTTGCGCTCTTTGGCTGTTAAACCATAAATACGATGAACGACTTCAAACAGACCTTCAATAACACGTTGCTCTGGGAAGTAAGGGCGCAGTTGCTCATCACTCAGTGAGAATTTGTGCTGCTTCTGTTTTTCGCTGTAATAAGCAATATCCCAAGATTCGAGCTTATCGACGCCATAATGTTCTTTCGCAAATGCGGTGAGTTCCGCTAATTCATCCTTACCTTGTTGATGAGCTCGTTCAGCTAAATTGGTTAAGAAGTCTAATACTTGCTCTGGCGATTCAGCCATTTTTGTTGCGAGTGACTTTTCAGCAAAGTTTTTAAAACCAAGCAATTGAGCGAGTTCATGACGCAGTGCCATCAATTCATCGATAAGTTCACTGTTATCCCATTTGCCTGCATTCGGACCCTGATCGGAAGCACGAGTGCTATAGGCATAACTCATCTCGCGGCGTAGCTCAGCGTTATCTGCATAAGTCATTACAGGTAAGTAACTTGGCATATCCAGAGTGAGTAAATAGCCTTCTTCACCTTTGGATTCAGCCATTGCTTTTGCTGCCGCGATAGCGCTTTCAGGCATACCAGCCAGTTCGCTTTCATCTTTAATTAATTTGGTCCAGCCCATTGTCGCATCAAGGACATTGTTGCTGAATTTAGAGGCGATTTCTGACAAACGGGCAACAATTTCACCGTAGCGCTGTTGTTTTTCAGGTGGTAGACCAATGCCTGACAATTCGAAGTCGCGCAGCGTATTTTCAATCGATTTTTTCTGGGATTGGCTGAGTGAAGCAAATTGTGCACTATCTTTTAGGGATTTATACGCCAGATAGAGAGGTTCATGTTGGCCCATCCAAGTGCTGAATTCAGAGAGTAATGGTAGGCATTTTTCATAAGCTTCACGCAGTTCTGGGCTATTTTTGACGGAATGAAGGTGCCCAACGGGTGACCATACACGGGATAGTTTATCGCTTGCTTCTTCAAGCGGTTGGCATAGGTTATCCCAAGTATATTGATGAGTGGCTGACAGGATATTTTCGACAGTTTGGCGATATTCAGTCAGGACTTGTTGAACCGCAGGAAAGACGTGATCAGGTTCAATTTTAGTAAAATGAGGTAGTACAGAATCGGTTAATAATGGGTTTGTCATATAAACATCCTGTGATAGCAGGCTTGCGCTCGTAGGCCAAGGCTTACTGTATTGACAATAAGTTAAACGGCTGACCCTCAACTTAACGAAAGCAGCACGCCACTGTGAATATGTAAAATTATATGGGGGCGGAAATGAAAACCTCAATACAAGATAACGTTTTTTGTGCTTAATCTTTATCAATAAATGTGACTATTTGATTTCATAGGCTTTGGAAAATAGAGTATTCGGGCTATAATCAAGCCTCTACAGATAAGGAAGATCGTCGTCTCCGGTGAGGCGGCTGGATTTCAAATCCAGTTGGGGCTGCCAGCAGTCCCGGGCAGGTTCGACTCCTGTGATCTTCCGCCACACAAGCTCAACACACCTCCACTGAAGTCAATTAAATCCTTTAAATTCAACCTATAAAAGCAAATCATAGTCAACTCAGTTCAACTGAGGTTACTCCACATCAACCCCCAGTTGGGGGTGTTAATCGGGGGTGCATTTAGGTATGCTATATCTTGCACCCCCAAATTCTCATTTTCTTTGAAACAGATAGGGCTTACGGAGGTTTTATTATGGCTCTGAGTGATATAAAAATAAAAACGGCAAAGCCGCTAGATAAGCCCTACAAACTTTCTGATTCAGGTGGGTTATATCTGATCGTTAATCGCAATGGTTCTAAATATTGGAGAATGAAGTACCGCTTCGCAGGCAAAGAAAAAATGCTTTCTATTGGTGTTTACCCGAAAGTGACATTAGCGGAAGCAAGAAACCAGCGTGATGATGCGAAAAAATTGTTGGCTCAAAATAAAGATCCAAGTGAACAAAAGCAATTAGCTAGATTAGAAAAGCACTTAGCTTCTGAAAGTACTTTTGAAGCAGTAACTCGTGAGTGGCACACCTCTAAAGCGGATCGCTGGTCACTACGTTACCGTGATGAAATTATTGATACCTTTGAAAAGGATATCTTTCCTTACATTGGTAAGCGTCCGATAGCAGAGATTAAGCCCTTAGAGCTACTTGAAACTTTGCGTAAGATGGAGAAGCGCGGAGCCTTAGAGAAGATGCGCAAAGTCCGCCAGCGCTGCGGGGAGGTCTTTCGCTATGCAATTATTACTGGTCGAGCTGAATATAACCCAGCCCCTGATCTGGCTTCTGCTTTAGCTCCACCGAAGAAACAACACTTTCCATTTTTAACCGCTGAAGAGTTACCTTATTTTCTAAAGGATCTAGCAGGGTATACAGGTAGTGTGATCACCAAAACGGCAACTAAAATTATTCTGCTGACAGCTGTACGTACACAAGAGCTCCGCTATGCGCGTTGGCAGGATATTGATCTAGAAAAAGGGATTTGGGAAATTCCTGCTGAAGTGATGAAAATGAAGCGACCACATGTAGTGCCACTATCTAAACAGGTGATCGAGCTGTTTAATTCACTCAAACCACTGTCAGGGCATTATGAGCTTGTGTTTATAGGCCGTAATGACCATAGAAAACCGATCAGTAAGGAAAGCGTAAATCAGGTTATTGAGTTGTTGGGGTATAAAGGAAGACTAACAGGACATGGCTTTCGTCACACGATGAGTACAATCCTGCATGAACAAGGATTTAATTCAGCATGGATTGAAACCCAGCTCGCGCATATCGATAAAAACTCTATTCGAGGAACCTATAACCATGCGCAATATTTAGAAGGTAGGCGAGAAATGATGCAGTGGTATGCCGACTATATCGATTCATTGAGAAATGGTGGCAATATTGTTCATGGGAATTTTCATCGT
>NZ_JAMPQI010000066.1:0-4434 GCF_028482365.1 Providencia sp. PROV122
TTAGATTGTCCCTCTAAGACACGGAATCGGTGGCTACACCACATCAACCAAGCAGTTAAAATTTATTTGCTTGCTTTTTACAGGAGACAAATCAGGGAGATAATTGAGAACATAAGGGAAGTGGTGCTGATAGGCAGATTCGAACTGCCGACCTCACCCTTACCAAGGGTGTGCTCTACCAACTGAGCTATATCAGCACATCTTGGAGCGGGCAGCGGGAATCGAACCCGCATCATCAGCTTGGAAGGCTGAGGTAATAGCCATTATACGATGCCCGCAATGAACTCGGCTACCTGAGTTATCAGCTGCTAAATGTAACCTGAATAAACTTTTTTGAAAAGTTCTTCAGGAGATGGTGGTGGGAGAAGGATTCGAACCTTCGAAGTCTGTGACGGCAGATTTACAGTCTGCTCCCTTTGGCCGCTTGGGTATCCCACCTATCCAAATTGTTAATTGGTGCCGGCACCAAGAGTCGAACTCGGGACCTACTGATTACAAGTCAGTTGCTCTACCAACTGAGCTATGCCGGCATCAAGTGCTGCGCATTCTAGGAAGAGTGAGCGCGACTTGCAACAAAAAATTTTAATTTTTTGTTCGCTTGCTCACATTTTATGCACTTTTTGCGATTTTGCTGCTTTTTTCGCTATATTCAGCTTAAAACATCTACAGCAGAACAACACTATAATCCATTATTATTTAATCAGTAAAGAGCCCTTGCATCATTAAAAAGTGACTTATGCCATTTTCTAGAGCAAAAAATGATGTTCTGTATCTTCGTTCCCTCTTTCTAACCGCTGCTTTTTTCAGCAACTCGTTCTATTTTTACAGCCTTCGTCAAAAAAAATTCACATAAAACATAAAAAGTTCTACGCCTACTATCTTTCACTCGCTATGATGCAACTTAATTTTACGGATACGGGTGTTTAGGCAACCTGTCCAACCTGCATAGAATAGGCAGATGTTGGTTTATGAAACAGACAGAGAATTTTATTACTACGCCATACTTAGAGTTTGATAGGGAACATTGGGCAACATTACGTGATTCAGTCCCTTTGACATTAACGTCTAGCGAATTGATAGAGTTGAAAGGTATTAATGAAGAACTCTCGATGGAAGATGTTATTGAAATCTACCTACCATTATCTCGTTTACTCAATTTTTATATTAGCTCCAATTTGCGCCGTCAGGCTGTATTAGAGCAGTTCTTAGGAACAAATGGAGCAAAGGTTCCCTATATTATTGGGATTGCAGGCAGTGTTGCTGTAGGCAAGAGCACAACGGCTCGTCTATTACAGGCCTTATTAACACGTTGGCCTGAGCATAGAAAAGTTGATTTAATCACGACAGATGGGTTTTTGTATCCTAATCAGGTACTCAAAGATCGAAATATCATGAAGAAAAAGGGTTTTCCTCAGTCTTACGATATGCGAAGACTCGTGAATTTCGTGTCGCAGATAAAATCAGGGGCGCGTAACGTTGTTGCACCGGTCTACTCACATCTGACTTATGATATTGTGCCTGACCAACAACAGGTTATTGATCAGCCTGATATCCTAATTCTAGAAGGCTTAAACGTGCTACAGAGTGATATGGACTATCCACATGACCCACATCATGTGTTTGTCTCAGACTTTGTTGATTTCTCTATCTACGTGGATGCAGACCCTGAATTATTAAAGCAGTGGTATATTGGTCGGTTCCTAAAGTTCCGCCAAGGGGCATTTTCCGATCCTGATTCCTACTTCCACAATTATTCTAAATTAAGCGAAGAAGAAGCCGTTAAAATTGCAGGCTCTATTTGGGATGAAATTAATGGTTTAAACCTAAAAGAAAATATTTTACCCACGAAAGAACGTGCAAGTTTAATAATGACCAAAGGCGAAAACCATTCTATCCAGAATGTTAGGCTTAGAAAATAAACACTATATGCCGGTATAGCTTACCGGCATCATTTTATTATTTTTCGTTAGATCTTAGTGATATTTCCCCACCGATATAAGGAATAATTTCACCATTATCCTGTTGTAATAAAAGAGCACCTTGTTGATTTATTCCTTTTTCCACACCGCTGATAATTTTATCACCAATCAACAACTTAACCTTCCTTCCCAAGAAGTTATCTAATTCAAACCAACGCTCCAAAAAGGGAACTAATCCTTCCTTCTCAAATAAAACTAATGCTTTTTTCAGTGCATTAATAATATCAGCAGACAATTTATTTCTTTCTATATTTTCTACTTCATCAATTAATGAGGCCCACTCCTGATTAATTGTACCCTCTTTATCTACATTCTTTTTTTCCATACCAATATTAATTCCAATACCAATAATGATATGTGCGGCATCACCTGTTTTTCCTGTTAATTCCACAAGTATACCTGCTAGTTTTTTATCATTAAGATAAAGATCATTAGGCCATTTTACTTTTACTTTACCCCTGCTTAGTTTATTTAAGGTTTCAGCAATTATGATCCCCACAACTAAACTTAGTCCGACTGCAGCTGCCGGCCCTTGATCAAGCTTCCAGTACATCGATAGATATAGATTACAACCAAATGGTGAAATCCATTGCCGCCCGCGTCGACCTCTCCCCGCACTTTGGTACTCCGCCAGACATGTATCGCCTGATTTTAAGCTCGAAATTCTTTCAAGCATATACTGATTTGTTGAATCAATGACAGGCTCCACAATCACATCACTGCCCTGAATATATTGCTTAATTAACTCACCATTGAGCAAATTAAGCGTATGGGGCAATTTATAGCCTTTACCTGCGATAGTTTGCACTTCAATGCCCCATGAACGCAGTGTTTTAATATGTTTATTAATCCCTGCTCGTGTCATCCCTAATGTATCGCCTAGCTGTTGGCCTGAGTGGATTTGAGCATCAGATAAGATCTCTATCAATTGTAGCGGTGTACTGGTTTCTTTCATAAAATGCAGTCCATAGGGTTAATTTCGCCATGTTTACCAATAAACCTCACTTCTGGCTCAAGCATGATACCAAAATGCTTATGCACGCTTTGGCTGACATATTTAGCTAAGTCAACAATATCACGCCCTGTCGCATGGCATTTATTAATGAGGACTAAAGCCTGCCGTGTATGTACAGCAGCGCCACCTAATTCATAGCCTTTCAACCCACATTGGTCTATCAACCAACCCGCAGCAACCTTTATTGAGCCATCTTCTTGGGCATACTGTGGGCAAGTTGGAAAACGTTGTTTTATTTGATGCGCTTTATCTGCTGTAATAATTGGATTTTTAAAGAAGCTTCCCACATTGCCCGTCACGGCGGGATCAGGTAATTTTGCTTTCCGTGTCTGGCATACGGCATCAAACACTTGCTGTGGAGTCACTGTTTCGGCATCTAAGAGTGCTAAATCCCCATAGGTGAGTTTAGGTGACCATTGTTTAGCAAACTTCAAACCAACCCCAATAATCACATGAGAATGCTGATAATCATGCTTAAAGATACTATCACGGTAGCCAAAATGGCAGGCTTCAGCCTCTATCCTTTCTGTCTTACCAGTTTGGAGGTTCAGAGTATCAACATACTCACATAAATCCTTCAGCTCAACACCATAAGCGCCTATGTTTTGAATTGGTGCAGAGCCTACACAGCCAGGTATCAAGGCTAAATTTTCAGCACCATAGATACCTTTACCCATTAAATATTCAATAAATTGATGCCAGTTCTCACCTGCCGCAGAATACACATGCCAATATTCTGGGGTCTCTGTGATAGTAATACCTCTAATACGATTGAGAATTACCGCACCATCAAAGTCTTCAATAAATAACACATTACTTCCCCCTCCAAGGATCAAAACAGGTAACTGCTGTTTTTGCGCATTAAGCCATTGCTGATAAATCTCTTCTGCTGATCCAGCAATACAAACTGACTTTGCTTGTGCTTCAATACCGAGAGTATTAAAGGGTTTTAATTCAAGGGATGGGTTCATTGCAGCCTTCAATAGATAACCAATAAAGATGAGCTAAGTCTATCAGGCTGACCCGCGAGAATCATTAAATAATGAGATGCCTCTCATGACATTAGGAGTATTAGGTTGAAATGGCAATGTGTCAGGAACAAGAAAAAAGAAGATACAGAATAATTTGAATGGGGCTAAATAGCAAAAAGCCACCCTAAGGTGGCTTTTCTATGTTTAAAACCTAGCAGTTCCCTACTCTCACATGGGGAAGCCCCACACTACCATCGGCGCTACGGCGTTTCACTACTGAGTTCGGCATGGGGTCAGGTGGGACCACCGCGCTATTGCCGCTAGGTAAATTCTTTTTTAATACTGATAAATTCATGGTGCTGATACCCAGATTCGAACTGGGGACCTCACCCTTACCAAGGGTGTGCTCTACCAACTGAGCCATATCAGCAATATGGTGCGGTCAGTCAGTACTGACACAACCTTTAAA
>NZ_JAMPQI010000067.1:0-4185 GCF_028482365.1 Providencia sp. PROV122
TAGCTAAAAAAGCCTTAGATAACTTCTGTCTTCATGCTGCGAATCAAGCCTTTTTGACAGATACAACGCAGATGCAAGCGTTAATATACAACCTTCTCGCTCGCTATCTCAGCCGTCACGATGTGTCGCTCTGGCAAAGGGCGTGTGAACACGCTTTACCTTATCAGCACAACCAAGTTTTATTTAATCATCATTGCTATATCTATTGTCTAAACGCTCAAGGAGAGACAGCATGACCGACAACACTCGCTCGCCACAATTAACCCTAGACGAAATACAAAGTCAAATGGTCGAGTTGGTTAATCAACTGGCTCCTCGGAACTTGCAAGCAGATGCGGTTGTGTGCCCGTGTGAAAGCGAGCACCGTCCTGTGTATCCAGTGCGATACGCGTACTCGAATTTATATGGCAGTATACCTATTTTTTCGAAAACGGTTCCAACGTTGAATGAAACTTTAAATCCCCCTTCGGATACTGAAGTGTTTTTTTCTGTTTTAAAAGAGAAAATTCCAGAAAATATTTCGCAAATGATGAATGCAAAAACGGTGGAGGATAGCTATGGATACTCCGCTCGTTTATTACGTGAAGGCTGGATTTATGTTTTTGAAGATGATGATTTCTATGACACAAGGGAGTTTAAAAATGGCAGGTTGCTTATTTTCAAACACAACGTTGAAATCAATACAACATCGGATGGTATCAGCGGTCGAGAGGAATTTTTTTCCTATGAAGGAAAAATATCCTCTAAAGGGAAACTTGAAATTATAGATAATTCGCGTTCATACCCTTACATGCCTATATGCAAAGATGTCATGAATATTTCAATTGTGTTCAGTGAGGTGAAGTTATCGAACTACGTGGTCAAAAAAATGATCAAAGATGCCGATTATCGAAAAAAATTTATGCAACAAGCCAATATTGTTCATTTTGAAAATAATGAACATTGTGTTGAAGCGTCGGCAGAAAACTTAGAAAAACTCGTTGAAGACTATAAAAAAGAATCCTTAAAATTTAAGAATTTTATGCAGAAAATAGAGAATAAGGATGTTTTGTATAATTTTTTCAGTGATATAAGTTCTGTACCAGATATCCCTAATGACGTGACATTATTAGTCAATCAATTTAAACGGGCCTTAGATTATGAAGAAAAAGCCACATTAATCATTCTTCATGATCCAGTTGGATACCTCAAAGATATCTTAGCTTTTCATGATACATTAGTATCTATACAGTATGCTTACAGCGAATACTTTTCACATCCTTATAAAATTGGCAGTTACATAGATCAATTAAAAAAAGAGTGTGAAGGTATGGCTGATGGAAAAGGGAAAGAGGAGCTAAATGATATTCTCAATGACAGCATTAATTTTAAGGAATTCAACAAATATTGGCCAATGCTCCAAAAAGATGTCGATATTATTGAATCAAAGTTTAATTATTTAATTAAAATTTATGAGAAATTTAAAACCTCTCAAGAAATTATCAATCGTAAAGGCGGGTTGAAGCATTACTTTGATTATGCTTTTTTAGTTCGAGAAAATATTCAAGAAGATATCACTGAAATATCGATTGAGTCATTTAAAGATATGTGTGATTCACTTGAACTTTATATAAGTTTATTATCCCCATTAAGCACCTCCCGAGCTGGGCGCATACTGTTAAATAAAATTTACTCATTGCAGATTGATAAAAATGATGACCTATTCTTATCGTTGATGACGCGGTTTGTAGTTTTAGCAAGTAATAGTGCAGTTGCTAGAGGAGTCAAAAATATCCCACTTGTGATCTCGGAAAATCAAGAATACTTACAACATATAGCCAATAAAATTACTATATTTGCTTGGGATGCGTTAGCTTACAGTTTTACCAAAACACATCCTAAGTACAAAAAATATGAAATGGAAAATCGTCATATTAGCGTGAAAGGATTAAAGTTTCTTACCCATAAATTATTAAATGCCGTGTTAAATGTTTATGGCGCCAAAGTCTCTTTAACTGAAGTAACAGAAGTTACTGGCTCAGAATTTAAGGATTTGATACGTAAAAGTAAAGCAGACAGGATTGTCACAGATAAAGTCAATCTCCATAAAATGTTTGATTGGCCTAAGCGCTTTCTAGCTAAGGGGACAGGGCATTTAATAGACGTACCTAAAATAAGTATTTACAATGAAAAGTTTAGAGGTTACTTGGCGCTTGGGGCATCGAAAATTAACATTGCCCTCCCTGCACTTTCCTTTTTAGCTAGTGCTATTCAGTATAAAAGTTTACTGTGCATGAGTCAGTATGATGAAGTGGATCCTTTGAAAAAAGCAGCTTTTAATTGCTATCTGTTTCAAAAAATAGCTAATCTTATCGTGGCCAGCGACTCACTGGTTAGCGTCATTCTTAATTGGAAGAAAGTGAAGATCGATATTTTCCCTAAAGCTAACCCATCACTCGAAGCAATTGGAACAGCGGTAAAAACGATTTTTAGTAAAGATGGATTGCGTAATGCATTGACCCCCAAACAGATAAACAAAATTGCCGCCGCAAAAGGTTTAACGAGAATCGCTGCAGTATTGAGCGTGGGATTGTCATTGCGTGATGGTTTTGAGGCCTGGTATATCGGTAATAATAAGCAAATGATTGGTCATGGAATAGAAGCGATTGGCAGTGGGTTACTTGCTTTGCCCTTCTTTCTTTTCGTTGGCTCTGGGGGGTTAGCCTTCTTAGTGGTCGCAGGTATTGTATTTTTAGTTTCTGGATTATTTATCAGTAAAGCTTATGAATGGACTACGCTAGAGAAACTATTAAGGCATTGCTTTTGGGGAAATGAGCCTGTTTCTTTATTTTGGGTAGGTAGAAAATCAGTAAGCATGCAAAATAATTTGATAGAATTTGCTATAAATCATGAAAAAATGAAACCATTTATTAAAATAGAAGAACAAGAGTTTAAGAATTTTTTCTTCACGGCTCAATTAAAGAAGAGTTATATTAAAAATGATGAGTTCGTTAAATTGGAATTTTCATTTTATAATTTTATTCAGGGTGTTTCTGAAGTTCATTTTGAGTTGGTGAAGAAAGATGGTTATAATAGAGAAAATAACAATCCAATTTTAGCGAGGAATAACTATACTATTCTTTCTGAAAAGTATTTATCTCTCTTTGGCTGGGAAAATCTTCATAATCAATTAAAAGATGCAGCATGTAATGGAGAGTTTAATAAAGCTACGGGTGCATATGAATTTAGTTTAGAAGTTAAAACTCAGGTATTGCACGAAACTAAATCGGGTATTTTAGTTATTAAACGAGATATTCCTGATATCTATTGGTACTATGAAGTTAACCCAGATACGGTCGTACCGATGCGGTATATCGACAGTGAAAAAGCGTTAGATGAAGCTAATTGTACTCTGGGCTTTATTAATGAGGAAAAGATATAATGGGAATAGTTGCCTTTGTCAAAAAACACATGACATTAAAATCCAGTTTTGACCGTGCCAAGAAACAAAGTTTTGTATCTAATCACGAGCGTTACCAAAATAATGTTGAGCTTGAAGAGCTAACCTTTATTGATGAAATTAATGCTAAAAAATTTGCCATTGCGAATGTTAATCGAGGAAAACGCGATGTTGGGGCAATGAGCTTTTTTCTGGTTATTTTAGTTTGTTTTATAGTAATTTTGAGTGCATTAATAAATAGAAACATAAAATCTTACAATACTTTTGTTAGCACCATTTCAATGTATGAGAAACATTATAATCTTTCTAAAGAAAAAAATATACTATTGACTAAACAAGTTAAGGAACTTAGACCATTTTACGGTGAAGGCAATAAGAGCTTTGGAGTTTTCTTTGTCGATTATTATTTATGGGGGGGGCATGTCAATAAAGTTGGAGGTATGGACGTTGCTTTTATAATTTTCACGTTAATTTTGGGTGTTTTTACCGGCATGACGGGTTATATAATCTTTTTAAGTCCGCTACCAGTCCTAATTTTCGATCGAGAGAAAAAATATGTCTATAGCTATTTAAAAGGAAAAGTTTCAGCAGACCGCTATGAATATATTGAGTATGGTCATGCCCCTAATATGCTTGTAGTCCGGTTATATAGCATTAATACTGAAAATGGTGAATTGCAGGAAGAGATGTTTTTGCCTTATACATCAGCCAAGTCAAACCTTAACTTTAATACAGCTAATGAAGGC
>NZ_JAMPQI010000068.1:0-4048 GCF_028482365.1 Providencia sp. PROV122
ATAAGAATATACCCACCATGCTCCAAGCTGTATGGGTGTTACAAAGCGCTGCTATCTAAATCACAAAAATAGTCATGACGATAAATTTTTACTTGCGCTTAATAACGGCATATCACCTGAATTATTTTGTGTATAAGTAAAATATAAGATAGTTAACGTCCTAATTTACCATCAACTTGAAATTTAATGAATAATTTTACGCCTTATAGGACTAGCGGTTTATAACTAATTTCTAACACTGTATAGGTTACCCGCCCCCCAGGTGTATTCACCGTAATTTCATCATCAACCTGCTTACCAACTAGCGCGCGAGCAACTGGAGAATCAATAGAAATCCAATTTTTGGATGGATTAAACTCATCGGCACCGACCAATCGGAATATTCTGATATTTTCATTATCGTCTTCTAATTTCACCCATGCGCCAAAAAAGACTCGCCCTTCTTGCCGTGGGTCTGGTTCGACAATTCTTAGTTGATCCAATCTTTTAGATAAAAAGCGTACTCGACGATCAATCTCTCGCAAACGCTTTTTACCATAAATATATTCCGCATTTTCTGAACGATCACCTTGAGCCGCAGCTTCAGAAACCGACTGAGTGACTCTTGGACGCTCCTCTTTCCAAAGATATTTAAGTTCTTTGTCTAGCGCATCCCAACCTTCGCGTGTGATTAAGAGACTCTTATCCATAACCTTCATAAATCAGTAAGCAAGTTAGATAATTATAAATTATATACAGAATTAATCTTTAACTTTAGCAAAGTTCACCCTAGAAATTCTGCTTCTGTGCAAGTATAACAGTGCCATAAATTTTTTAACCATTCTTTGACTAGGTATTAAAAAGCGACATGAATGAAACTCTAAGCCAAATAATCGCGGGAGAGCTACAAGTTCAACCGAAACAGGTATTTTCTGCTATCACCTTGTTAGATGAAGGGAATACGGTTCCTTTTATTGCTCGTTATCGTAAGGAAGTCACAGGAGGCCTTGATGATACTCAGCTTCGCCAATTAGAGAACCGTTTAGGCTATTTACGAGAGTTAAATGAACGCAAGCAAACCATCCTCAAGTCAATCGAAGAACAAGACAAACTCACTCCCGAACTCGCCGCTGCTATCAATAACACCTTAAATAAAACCGAGCTTGAAGACCTCTACTTGCCCTTTAAGCCCAAACGCCGCACTCGTGGGCAAATTGCTATCGAAGCAGGCCTAGAGCCGTTAGCAGACACATTGTGGAATGACCCCACTCAATCCCCCGATGATGTCGCTCAATCCTTTGTCAATGCCGAAAATGGCGTGGCAGATACGAAAGCGGCTCTCGATGGCGCTCGTTATATCTTAATGGAGCGTTTCGCCGAAGATGCAGCATTATTAGCTAAAGTTCGCGACTATTTACTGAAAAATGCCCATTTGGTTTCCAAAGTTATCGATGGCAAACAAACCGAAGGCGCTAAATTTAGTGACTACTTTGATCACCAAGAACCTGTTTCTTCCGTTCCGTCGCATCGCGCATTAGCCATGTTCCGTGGTCGTAATGAAGGTATTTTACAGTTATCACTAAACTGTGACCCGCAATTTGAAGAGCCACCAAAAGAAAGTTACTGTGAAGAGATCATTACTCGTCACCTTGATGTTCGATTGAATAATGCACCAGCAGACCAATGGCGTAAAGCGGTTATTAGTTGGACATGGCGCGTCAAAGTATTGCTACATCTCGAAACTGAGATTATGAGCTCACTGCGCGAAAAAGCAGAAGAAGAAGCAATCAATGTGTTTGCGCGTAACCTCAGTGACTTATTGATGGCGGCACCAGCCGGTATGCGAGCGACTATGGGGTTAGATCCGGGTCTACGGACAGGGGTGAAAGTCGCGGTGGTGGATGCGACAGGTAAACTTATCGCAACGGATACTATCTATCCACACACAGGTCAAGCGGCTAAAGCGGCGGCTAGCGTTGCGGCCTTATGTCAAAAACACCAAGTCGAGTTAGTCGCTATCGGTAACGGAACGGCTTCAAGAGAGACTGAGCGCTTCTTTGCTGACGTGCAAAAACAGTACCCCGAAGTCACAGCACAGAAAGTGATTGTGAGTGAAGCGGGGGCCTCCGTTTACTCGGCATCAGAGCTGGCCGCTCAAGAGTTCCCTGATCTTGATGTGTCACTGCGCGGAGCCGTGTCTATCGCACGCCGTTTACAAGACCCCCTCGCTGAATTAGTGAAAATCGACCCGAAATCGATTGGTGTTGGTCAATATCAACACGATGTGAGCCAAACTCAATTGGCTCGTAAACTCGATGCCGTGGTCGAGGACTGTGTAAACTCTGTCGGCGTTGACTTGAATACCGCTTCTGTTGCCTTACTAACCCGCGTTGCAGGTCTAAGCAAAATGATCGCGCAAAACGTGGTAAATTGGCGCGATGAGAATGGCCGTTTTGCAGATAGAAAACAGCTTCTAAAAGTCACTCGCTTAGGACCAAAAGCCTTTGAACAGTGTGCGGGCTTCTTACGGATCACCAACGGCGATAACCCACTTGATGCTTCTGGCGTTCACCCAGAGGCTTATCCCGTTGTTGAAAAGATCCTCGAAACTGTTCGCCAGCCCCTTAAAGAGATTATGGGCAACTCCTCTGTTTTAAATAGCTTAAGCCCTCGCGACTTCACAACAGAGCAGTTTGGGGTTCCTACTGTTACCGATATTATCAAAGAGCTGGACAAACCGGGCCGCGACCCACGCCCTGAGTTTAAAACGGCGACCTTTGCCGAAGGCATTGAAACCATGAATGACTTAGTCGCAGGCATGATTTTGGAAGGTTCGGTGACTAACGTCACTAATTTCGGCGCTTTCGTTGATATTGGTGTGCATCAAGATGGCTTAGTGCATATTTCATCGCTGTCTAACAGCTATGTTGAAGACCCACATAAAGTGGTTAAAGCAGGTGATATCGTTAAAGTAAAAGTGATGGATGTTGATATCCCTCGCAAACGTATCGCCTTATCGATGCGCCTTGATGAACAACCCGGCGATACCAATAGCGCCCCACGCCGCCATAATGACCAGCAAGAGAGAAACTCACGTAAACCGCAATCTGCACAACGTGACATGTCACGGAAAAACCAAGCCGCCACTGGAAACAGTGCGATGAGTGATGCCCTCGCTGCCGCATTCGGTAAAAAACGCTAATCCCTCAACCTCTACAATCCGATTTCTCTTTGATTGTAGAGGTTTTTACTCACGCCCAAGCTATTTCGCCCCGTGAATAATTAACAAAACAAATACATTAATCGATTTTAATTTACTCTATAAATTTATTGGGTTTCGCCTTGGTGCGCGGCAAACTCAATGCTTAGTTGATCCACATCAATTAAATTTGACGAAAAAAGAGGCTAAATATAACGAATAGTTGATGATTATTATTATCATTATTGATTAGATTTTTTTCTGTTTATGCTGACTTTTTACTTGTATCTCTCTTAATAACAATCATCAGTATTATTACCTATGACTAATGGAAGGCGATATGTCACTACTTCCTCAACACAGCTACAAAATACTCGGTTTTTCACCACAGATAAGCCCCGCTTACCGACAAAAACTGCTCTCGCTTGGTTTATTACCGGGTTCCATTTTTAAAGTAGTACGTTTTGCTCCTTTAGGAGACCCAATACAAATCGAAACGCATCGAGTTAGTCTTGTACTACGAAAAAAAGATCTCGCCTTACTCAACCTTGATGAAGCCACGCCGACTTAATATCAGGTGTTGTTATACCACGTTACTATTTTGTATTTTTATTATCGGTAAACACTATGAAACCATTAACCATCGGCCTCATTGGCAATCCAAATGCAGGTAAGACAACGCTATTTAACCAATTAACTGGCTCTCGCCAACGGGTTGGTAACTGGGCTGGTGTCACCGTCGAAAGGAAAGTTGGGCGTTTTAATACGGCTGAGCATCATATTGAATTAGTTGACTTGCCCGGTACTTATTCGCTAACCACCATTTCAGAACAGACATCTCTCGATGAGCAAATCGCCTGCTATTTTATT
>NZ_JAMPQI010000069.1:0-3604 GCF_028482365.1 Providencia sp. PROV122
AAGCTAAATCAGGGTCAATACGGTATTTTGGCATGATGTTGATTCCAATAAATTAAGGAGCCAACAGCGTAACAAACCGACCGGACAGGGTATGTCGTGTAAAAAATTATTTTCAGCTAAAACGATAAATAGTCAGGTCAAAGTGTGTCTCATTCTTATTTTGATAATTAAATGTTGAGTGATGGGGTAAATATGAAGGTCATCAAACGATATGAGGTCTAATGACTTTCATATTGGTAATATAGATGTGAGATATCATGGAGTACACTTAAGGATGAATGCAGTTTTTTAAGCACAAGTTATACTTGATGTTGATATTTTCATCTTTTAGTAGCCAATTACGAATTGTTCTTTCCATATTGGATTCAGCAGGTTTCCTGCCATTTTTCGTATTGGCAAAGTATTTCATATCACTCACGAGCGAATCTATTAAATCTTTTGAGGTTTTATACGATCTTTGCTTTGAGGCTATTTCGAGTAATCTAATCAGTTCAAGTTTGGCTAGCTTATAGGGTTTTTGGGTTTCCAATGCTCCTGCGCTACGTTTGACTTGTTGCTCCTGAGAATTCACAAATGCGTTTAGTGCCATGATGTGTTTACTGGAATCATCAAGGTAGGTATTGGCTTTACCTTGTTTTTTTTGGGTATAGGCATATTTTGCCAGCATCAACCCTAATATCCCAACGTTGAGCGTGTTTAAAATGGATTGATGTTTCGCTAAATTAGTTGATAGTGTTCGGTACTGTTGACTTATGACTTTGTAACATGTTGCTTCATCAGTTGTTTTAACACTCCTAGAGAATTCAATAAAATTGATGTCATCAATACATTGAGCTGCTAAATAATAACGTTCAGCGATAAACTGTGACACATTGCCTTCGCTTTGCTCTATAACCGTTTTAAATTCTTCATAGTCAGGATAATGTTGAAAATAATGAAACGTGTCGTAGAGCTGGTCGTATTCATCGGCAGTCTCATTTAATTTTGTGGTAAAGGGCGAGTCAATGATTGAAAGACTCCACTCTTTCAGCGGCATGTGTTTTACCGCGTATTTCATTAGATCAAGAAAACCTTTCTTTGTCTTAAATTTGGATTCCAAATTATTTGTATGCGTTCCGAAATATTTGAGTTGTTTTGATATCGATAAAGGTTTTTTCTTTCCAATTATAATTTGAATTGTCTTTGTGGCTTTTAGCCGAAGTTGATACTTTTTTGACATATACTGACCTTTTGTTTTTGATTAGTGAGGTTTCATGCCGTAATTCTATCAAAGTGGGCATTATTTATGGCTATTTTATTGATGAGCAAGTAGATAGTAAATTATGAAATGACGCTGTGTTTAGTATCTCTGAAACATTTTTCTAATAACCAATTGTTTTTCAATGCATATTTCACCTTAAAATTACATAAAGCAGAAGATGTATTTCTCTCGATAAAGATTGTATATGCTAATAAGGAAAGTTGAGATTGAAAATAAAGATGATATAAATCAAGAGGTAGCAATGAAGAAAGAAACAAATCTACTCGTTGATATGAAATATATTACCGAATGTACAAAAATGACAGATAAGTGGTTTTATGCCCTCATAAAAAAGGGGCAATTTCCTAAACCGATAAAACTGGGACGCAGCAGCCGTTGGTGGTTATCCGATATCCATGATTGGATTTCATCTCAACAGGAAGGAGCGCGGCATGACTAAGAAACCGATAAAAGCACATTGTAAGCGGAAAAATTGTCATGAACCCGTTTACGATAATGTGGATGCTCGACATCACTATTTATGTGAGCAACATTATGACACCAAAATGAGGAACATAAATCGGCGTTATGATAAAGGAAAGCAACAGTGTGAGCGGCAGGGCTGTAAACGGTATATTAAGAAAACACAAAATAAACGATTTTGCTCGAATGCGTGCCGCTATCGGGCATCGAGGGTGGTTGACAACAGCCTGATAACGAAGACGATAAGGCATTCCTATTGGCGTAATATCGAGCGTTTTATTCAGCTAAATCCCAAGCAAATGGGATCGATAGATTCGCTCACGGACATTGCGGAGATGATTAAGCTCTACACTCTAAAGGCGAAATACCAAAAATCGTATGTTGCGTATGATGAGAGTGAGAATGAAATCGTAAAATTATTGCCTTTTCTGAGTTTAGATTTGTGTCACTTGTATCCAAACTCACTTGGCGGAAAAAATACGGGACTGAATACGTTGATAGCCCCCACAAAAATTAATCGCAAACGACGGCATAAATTACCCGCATCATGTCCGTATCCCATTTTGATGGGGCAACAAAGTGAAAACGAATGTATTCCAATGACGGGCTCGCTTTATCAGTATTTAAATGATTATTGCAGTGATGAGGAGATTTTAGCTTTATTTCAAGAAATTGGTAAATTAAAGGAGTATTATTTTTATCGACCTAAAGAAGTGAATTTTGAGTTGGCATTAGAATCGTTATTACTCAGTCAGTTATTATGTGATGAATGTCGTCGACTGGGGTTAAAACAAATTTCAATTAAATTTAATGCGTTAAAAAAGTTATTTTTACTGGATATTTACTTTTGTGAGATTATTGCAATTTGTCTTTTTTATGCCCTTCTTTCGGGAGATGAAGATAAATTGATTGAGTCGTTATTGAATTATTCCGATACACAAATTATTCAGACGAAATCTAATGATGGGGAGTCAATATTGCAGTATGAATATAATGACATGGTTCAATTACAAATTATATGGCAGGAAAAGATTGAAGATTTTGTTTCGGCTATCTTTGGTGTTAATATTCGTGATGAAAAAAACAAAAAAGTATTTTACCTTTCATTTTTCACAAAACCAAAGGGGGAAGACGAGGACGGGAATGAAGAGCCAAAATCGATATGATTATCCATATTGGAGGAAAGCGATAAGCTAAGCTCACTCACATACATCGGTTTATTTTTCTCAAATCGCAGTTGTTTTTCTCGATAGCGCCCAAAAGCGATCACTTTGTGATGATTGTGAGTCACGGTATTGTATCGCGGATACATTACCTGACTAGGGGCGTTATCTTTAGTTTAAGAATTAATATATAAGTATAATAAGTATAATAAGTATATGAACATTAATATAGATGAATGATACTGACTGGTAAGTAATCTATTATTGTTTGATGATGAATAGAGTGTTTGTGAATAATTAATTTAAAGAATAGTGTGATTAATGACTGGTTTAGTTTGTGGTTTATAACACTAGTGTATCTGGTGATTATAGTTTGATTGATGATGAGGTGAATGAGTGAATGAGGTTAACATCTCTTTTATTCTGTAAATTAAATAGCGTGTAAACACAAACCGGTAAATACAAATCATGACTATTAATGACATTGCTCTGAATAGGTTATTTATATTGCGTAAATAGCCTTCTGTGCTGACTTTAGATATGAATGATATTGACGGGTGTATTTATTAATAATGAGTGTGACAATCACTACAGAATCAAATAAACAGAAGGCTTGTCATAAAGCAAAGTCGATAAATTAAGGTAGGTCTAAATATTGAGAACAATATAATCTAAATAAGAGCATTAATCCGGTTTAACCACATGACGTGAATAAGAG
>NZ_JAMPQI010000070.1:0-2985 GCF_028482365.1 Providencia sp. PROV122
TAAGTCAATATGACCTTGTTTTGCATAGTCAATTAAACGTCCCGTTGTGCCGATAAGAATATCAACACCATTTTGTAGCACCTTTAATTGCTCATCATAGCCATCACCGCCATAGGCTAGCCCCATTTTTAGACCCGTATACTCAGCAAGCTCTTTTGCATCTGAGTAGATTTGCACTGCCAGTTCACGGGTGGGTGCCATAATCAGCGCTCGGGGCTGATTGACTTTTTTACCCTCAATCGAAGGGTGAGTTAGTAAATAATGAAATGTAGACGTTAAAAATGCTAACGTTTTACCCGTTCCTGTTTGCGCTTGCCCCGCAACATCTTTGCCTTCGACAGTGAAAGGCAGGGTAGACGCCTGTATAGGCGTGCAAAAATTGAAGCCTTTTTTATTTAGGGCCTCAATGACTTTGGGGTGTAAGGCGAAGTCGGAAAACTTCTTTTCTGTCAAGTGTGCTTTACTCATAGTGTGGTAGAATATCAGTTAACGGTTGGTTTACGAAAGTGTATCTTTTGAAATAAAGCATACTGCTGCCAATTAATGTTACACTAAGACTGCAAAAATGATCCATTGGAGTACAACATGAGCGACAAAATTATTCATATAACTGATGCAAGCTTTGAGAGCGAAGTCTTAAACGCCTCGTCACCTGTTCTCGTCGATTTCTGGGCTGCATGGTGTGGTCCTTGTAAAATGATTGCGCCTATTCTTGATGAAGTTGTTGAAGAATATACAGGCAAACTGACCATCGCAAAACTGAATATTGATGATAACCCAGCTACTGCACCAAAATATGGTATCCCTACGCTCCTATTATTCAAAAATGGCAATGTCGTAGCAACAAAAGTGGGCATCTTCTCTAAAATTCAGTTAAAAGAATTTTTGGACGAAAATCTGTAAGTTATAGTTGTTGTTTAAGGTAAAACGTTTAGCGGTACATCTATTTTATAGGGCGCACCGCTAGACGTCCTCAATGAAGCATGGTAAGTTATCGGCAATCCCCATATTGCACCCGAAAGAATTACTTTATAATCCGTTGCTCTTATCATAAATATCTGGTTTGTCAGTTCAGTTGTGGTTCATATATTGTGATCTAGGGCTGATAATGTGTTGATTTCTGGAATTATCAATTTGAAAATTGAGTTGTCGCGCTAGCCGCATTCAATCATTTCATTCGTGGTAAATTGACAATATCAATTCAAGATAGATATGGATTAGCCGTATGAAGGCGTTCTAGTTAGGGATGGGTTTCAGGGCATGAGTTTTGCGTTTTAGTGCTTTGAAAGCTGTAAATTTGCGATATTGGGATAGATGTTGCCTTAAATGCACAAAAAACTATTGCTAATATTGTTTGTGTTTCTAATAATAAGCCGCACATCATTCCGATGAATCGCCGCGATATGTTAGCGCAGTCTTAGCAATAACAAGCGCAAGAATTTTTACGCGTTGTTGAGCCGTTGATGTTTGTAACTATCAACAGGGCGTTATAAAGTTAAACTGGCACTTATATAGCTTATATATAGTTGTCTTCAATTTACGTTCATAGTTCGAGAATTACCCCGAGTTAAAGAACCCACCATTATGAATCTTACCGAATTAAAAAATACGCCAGTATCAGAATTGATTACATTAGGCGAAAACATGGGGCTAGAAAACTTAGCCCGTATGAGAAAGCAGGATATTATCTTCTCGATTTTGAAGCAGCATGCTAAAAGCGGGGAGGATATCTTCGGCGATGGCGTTCTGGAAATATTGCAGGATGGATTTGGTTTCCTCCGTTCAGCAGACAGTTCCTACCTCGCAGGCCCCGATGATATCTACGTTTCTCCCAGCCAAATTCGCCGCTTCAACCTTCGCACAGGCGATACAATTTCAGGAAAAATCCGTCCTCCTAAAGAAGGTGAACGCTATTTTGCCCTATTGAAAGTTAATGAAGTTAACTTTGATAAACCTGAAAATGCCCGCAGCAAAATTCTCTTTGAAAACTTAACCCCATTACATGCTAACAATCGTCTTCGTATGGAGCGTGGAAACGGTTCTACAGAAGATTTAACCGCGCGTGTTTTGGATTTAGCTGCGCCTATCGGCCGTGGGCAACGTGGTTTGATCGTTGCTCCACCAAAAGCAGGTAAAACCATGTTGCTGCAAAATATCGCGGCTAACATTGCACATAACTACCCTGATTGTGTTTTGATGGTTCTGCTTATTGATGAGCGTCCAGAAG
Source organism: Providencia sp. PROV122 (assembly GCF_028482365.1). Lineage (NCBI taxonomy): Bacteria > Pseudomonadati > Pseudomonadota > Gammaproteobacteria > Enterobacterales > Morganellaceae > Providencia > Providencia sp. PROV122. The sequence goes on from NZ_JAMPQI010000070.1 coordinate 2,228, forward strand.
AAGTTACCGAAATGCAACGCCTAGTTAAAGGTGAAGTAATCGCTTCAACGTTTGATGAGCCAGCAGCACGTCACGTTCAAGTCGCCGAAATGGTGATTGAAAAAGCTAAACGCTTAGTTGAACATAAAAAAGACGTTATCATTTTACTTGATTCTATTACTCGTCTTGCGCGAGCGTATAACACTGTTGTTCCTTCATCAGGTAAAGTCTTAACAGGTGGTGTGGATGCGAATGCGTTACACCGTCCGAAGCGTTTCTTTGGTGCAGCACGTAACGTTGAAGAAGGTGGTAGTTTAACCATTATTGCAACAGCGCTCGTTGACACAGGCTCCAAAATGGACGAAGTGATTTACGAAGAGTTTAAAGGTACAGGTAACATGGAACTACACCTGTCTCGTAAGATCGCTGAAAAACGTGTTTTCCCTGCGATTGACTATAACCGTTCAGGTACACGTAAAGAAGAGCTGTTAACTTCACAAGATGAATTACAAAAAATGTGGATTTTACGTAAGATCATTCATCCTATGGGTGAGATCGATGCAATGGAATTCCTCATTAGTAAATTAGCAATGACGAAAACGAACGAAGAATTTTTCGATTTTATGAAAAGAGCATAATTGCTAACTTCCTAATTGTTAAATTTAAAAAGCGCTGTCAATTTTTGACAGCGCTTTTTTATTTTTTTTACTGATTTTTCTGATGAATATCGAAATTATTTCTTATTATATAGCTCTGTTATTTATTTGTTATGTAAATTA
>NZ_JAMPQI010000071.1:0-2835 GCF_028482365.1 Providencia sp. PROV122
GATATGTCAAAAAGTTTAACGCGACACTTATCACAATTTTGCAACATCCATTAGACAACGCAAACTTGGGTATGGTAGAGATAATAGCCATACCCAGTTTATTAAACTTAGTTAATTTAAACCCAGCTAACTTTAATAAACTGACTGACAGATTAATTTTCCGATTAAAATCATCTAATAAGAAAATTACCTATCAGTATGAAAAAGAAGTCATCAAATACCGATTAGGTTTTCTATTTTTCTAAGCCGAAAAGAAAAACAGAAAACCACAGGGTCAGTGAACTGAAAGCCCTCAGAGATCAAAACGGTCTCTGAGGGCTTTTTTTATTTTTTATAAAGGAAATATTATGTCTAAACAACGCCGTTTATCCAAAATTTTTGCAAAAGATGGTAAGTCCGTCACACTGGCACTCGACGGTTATTTTTTCTCCACCAAAACTGCTGGCATCGATAACACCATCAAGAAAATGCCTGAACTGGCTGCTAACGGTTTAGATTGCGCCTTAATCACTTATGGTATGGCAAGAAACTATGCAGATGCCTTTAATGATGTTTCAATCGTGCTACGTGTTGATTCTACAGTAAATGTGTATGACAACAGTGTGCCTGATACCCAACAAGTTTTTGGTGCCGAAGAAGCACTGAAAATGGGTGCTGATGGCATGGTATGCATGACCTTCCCCGGCGCATTTAATGAAGAGAAAACTCACGCTATGACGGCAAGACTGGTCAAACAAGCTGAGCAATGGAATATGCCATTTATCGTTGAATCACTGCCATACGGCTATGCAGTAACGAGTCCTGAATCCAATGAAGCCAAAGTGATTGCTGACTCTGCGCGTATTGCGGTTGAGTTAGGGGCAGATATCATCAAAACACGTTTTTCTGGCACACCAGACGACTATTTGATTGTCGAAGCATCAATGGTACCTGTTTTAGCACTCGGTGGACCAAAAACCGATACACTGAGTTATTTCAAATTTGTTGAACACTGTATGAAGATGGGAGCCAAAGGCGTTGCTGTGGGCCGTAACATCACTCAAGACCCTAACCCTGTCGCGATGGTGGCTGGCCTTAACGCTATCATCCATCTCGGTGCATCACCTGAAGAGGCATTTGCGCTCTATCAAAATAAAAATTAGGAATTATTAGCATGAATTTAAATAACACCATCATCCCATCGGTTCGCAACTATAAATATTTCGAGCGCGCACTTGCTAGCCACTCTGAATATATCTTATTGCCGGACGCCGATATCGGCAATTTACAGTCGATGATTGGGAAATGCCATAAAGCGGGAAAAAAGGTGTTAGTCCATTTGGAGTTATTAGGTGGATTTAAACCTGACCAAGCTGGCGTCACCGTATTAAAGAATTTTTATAAGGTGGATGGTGTTATTTCATCAAATTTTACAGCCCTACGTTACGCAAAAAAAGAAGGGTTAGACACCATCTTTCGCGTATTACTCGTTGATTCACGATCACTAGAACAGGCCAGTAATATGGTCAAAAACTATTCCGTGGATGTCGATGCGATCGAGTTATTACCTGCTGAATATGCTTGTACCTGTTTTGATTTATTAAAACGCAGTTTTAACCAAGCCAATACGCAATTTATTGCAGGTGGCTTTGTTAAACGAAAATACTTAGTTGAAAAGATTTTTTATACCGGTTTTAACGGCATTACCACCAGTGAACATACATTGTGGTAATTAAAGTTTGAGTTGTAAACCCTACGCCAACACCATTACAACTCAAATAATTAAAATAATGATAAACCCAAAATATACGCTCTACAGCGATTCAAAATAAAACAATAGAGCTGTTGTATGAAATATCTGTGGTGTAACAGCCACCCAAAATAGTTCGTGCTACAGCTAGGCGGTAAATGAGGATATCCCAGGGAGCATACATAAGTATGTGACTCGGGTAGTCAAATGCAGCCAACGACGCTATGGTGCGAAATATGAAGGGTTAGAGGAGTTCCATGAAAAAATATATCTTAGGAATTGATAATGGCGGCACTGTGACCAAGGCTGCTATCTATAACCTCGAAGGCCAAGTACTGGCTATTGCGTCCAATACCACTCGGATGATCACCCCAAAACCCTTTTTTACTGAAAGGGATATTGAGGAGTTATGGCAATCTAATTTACTCGTTATTAAAGAGGTACTTAAAAAATCAGTTATTGATGCTGCCGATATTATTGGCATCTCAGTAACCGGTCATGGTAATGGTCTCTATTTAGTTGATGAGCAGGGAAAACCCACTCGTAATGGCATTATTTCAACAGATAATCGTGCCAAAAAATATGTTGAACAATGGTATCAATCACCTAAATTCGAAAGTGAAATTCTACCTAAAACCATGCAATCAATTTGGGCAGGCCAACCTGTCGCCCTACTCGCTTGGCTACAAGATAATGAACCTGAAACACTGGAAAAGGCGCGTTACATCTTTATGGTGAAAGATCTGATCCGCTTTTATTTGACGGGTGAAGCCACACAAGAGCTGACCGACATCTCAGGTACTAACTTGATTAACGTACGCGATCGTTGCTACGACAATGAACTACTCGCTTTCTGGGGTGGGCTATCGTGGAAAGATAAACTACCGCCGATCAAGTTATCCACTGATTGTTGCGGCCGTATTACAGAAGAAATCGCTGCACTGACTGGCCTTAAAGCAGGCACACCAGTTTCAGGTGGTATCTTTGATATTTCCGCTTCTTCATTAGCTTCAGGTATCAACCAAACCAATAAATTAGCGATTGTAGCGGGGACATGGAGTATCAACGAATATGTCACCGACAAACCGGTGGTTGATAAAGATTTA
>NZ_JAMPQI010000072.1:0-2758 GCF_028482365.1 Providencia sp. PROV122
TGCATAACGCCATGCGGTGACCGTGCTGTCGGTAATATCGGTTTCTGATTGGGGATTATAAGTTAAATGGATCCCCGCTTTCATCCCCAAACGACGGTCACTGTAGAACATCTGAGGGCCCTCTTCAAACCAAAAGGTAATTCCCTCTTCCGCCGCGAGACGACACCAGAAATCATACATCGTTTCACGCTTTTGCGTGGTATAAGGGCGTTCGAGGTGCTCTTCAGGATGATAAAGCAGTTTATCGTGCTTAACGTGTGACTCATTAAGCAAGGTTTCTAATATCTTCGGTACCGTAGTGTCTTGAAAAATGCGGCTATCTTGCTTGAGGGTCATAATCCACATTTCAGGGCGGATGACAAACTGATACCACGTTTTCACGCCATCTGAATTCCCTTGAACGGCTTCCGCTAAAATGCCCGTAATGACCCGTTCAACCTGACCATCACGCTTGACGGTCAGTGAGGCGACTTGCCCTAAATGCGCTTGAAAATCAAGACTCGGTTCTAAACTGACCGCATTGATGCTTAAGCTAAACAAGGAAGACAGCGCTTCCGTTAAACTAAATTCGGTGACTTGTAACGTTCCCGGTAGCAATGAGCCTATTTGACACGTAAACACCAAGCCACTGGGCTCTGGATTGAGCCCTAGTGCACTGCGCAGAGCAGATCGTGCTATCTCAGACAGTTCAAGGTAGGAATCGTAATTCGCATTCTGCCACATAGCGCGTTGCGCCGTTTCAATCGTTTGCTTCGCTGAAACCGGTGACATTGAAGGGCGTTTCGGGTCTTTACTGTACATAATCAGCTCCGTACTGAAGGGCCTAGAATAGTCAACACGCCCTCATCATTCACAATGGAATAAAATAATCGTTTAAAGATTTGTGTTTAATCACATTAAAACAAGCTATAATCTTAGACTTTACATCATAAAATCTTATTAATTCCCTGTAAATATTCAAAGGTAACCATTTGTAAATACGCATTACTGACGTAGAAAGACCGCACTAAATCACATCCATAAAAGAATAAAAGGGCATCCAATCGTTATTTTTTGCTCGGTAAGTATTTTTTCCGCGTCTTATCACTGCGACATTGTGATAAATAAAAACACTCAGGGCACCATGTCGTCATTTTTACATGAGCAGGTGTCGCTTCCCAGACATGCCCTAATGCACATTGCCAACGTAGTTTTGTCCTACTGTTCAAGTATTCAGTTGACAAGCACTTCCCACCCCGCGATATCGCCAGTTGTTGCATCTCTTCAATCGTCAATCGTAAGCCCGTATGTGCACATGACTTACACCAACTGCCTGATTTGATACGACTGGGCTCCGCTTCCCAAACGTGGCCTTGTTCACACTGCCATGCCACTTTATGGTTTACCGAAACAAACACCGCTGCTAAGCAGCGTCCACCTCGCTCTGCCGCGATAGCTTGAAGTTCTTCAAGCGTGCCTCGTTGGCTATCATGTTTACACTCAGGGCACCAAGACCCTTTCGCATTACCAATAATCTGTGGCGTAGTTTCCCATTCATGCCCTTTCGCACAACGAAACTTGAGCTTGGTTTTCGTGTTAACATACACGTCAGACAAGCATTTACCTCCGTGTTGTTCAGCAATACGTTTTATTTTGTTGAGATAATTCGCGTTCTTGTGCTGTAGATAACAAATCGAACACCAATTTCCTGCTTTGACAAAATCGGAGGTGGCTTCCCAAATGTGCCCTTGCTCACATTGCCATAAGAGTTTACTGCGTGAATTCAGGTATTCGGAGGATAGACAAACGCCTTTACGTTTAGCGGCTAACGCCTGCATCGAGTGAAGAGAATCACGTAGGCTTTCAACATAACACCCTGTGCACCACACACCTTGGCGTAAGTAGAATGGGCGAGTGTTAATCAGGTGGCCTTGTGTACATTGCAGTTTCAGCTTTTGGTTGCCCTCTTCAGGGTTAAGCCATACCCCCCCCCAGACCGCCACGATTTGGGCGATTTTGGCCTTAAGCTGTTCAGAATAGGCTTGGGTACTTTGCCCCACATTACTGGGCCAACTCTCAATCACAGCAAGAAAAGCACGCTGTTGTTCCGGCGGCGCATGGCGTAGAGCAAAGCCGGCTTTTTCGGGTAATTTAATTAATGTCATCATTGATCTGTTAAGAGTGACTCGTGATCTTATTAGTCAACTTAACCGATATTTTTACATTTGACTAGCATTCATAAATCCTTATTACTTAGAACCTATCCCAAAAGGAATTGTCAGATAATACATAATGATAATTTCTGAGGGCGAAGCGTGACGGGCAACAAGTGGCAGATCAGTGATGGACTCTGGGAGAAAATGGCTCCACTGATTCCGGAGCATAAAACTCACCATCCTCTGGGTACTCACCGCAAGCGGGTTGATAATCGCGCTGCAATGAACGCCATCTTCTTCGTACTCAGGACGGGTTGCCAGTGGAATGCGCTGAATGCCACCGGTATATGCTCGTCAAGCTCTGCTCACCGACGATTTCAGGAGTGGCGGGATGCTGGCGTATTTGAACGCTTCTGGCAAAACGGGTTGCTTGCCAGCGAACAGTTGGACGCTATTGACTGGTCGTGGCTGTCGATTGATGGTTGTATGACAAAATCCCCCCTGGCAGGCTCAAAAAAACAGGCCGGAACCCTACAGACCGTGGGAAACAGGGCGTAAAGCGCAGTCTGATGACTGACGCGAATGGGCTTCCGCTTGCACTGGTTGTAGCCGGAGCAAATACG
>NZ_JAMPQI010000073.1:0-2361 GCF_028482365.1 Providencia sp. PROV122
CCTTATCATGGGGGATCGAATTATCCTGATGTCGAATCGCCTGTTGGGCTTTATCAAGGGTGCTCATCAAGGTCAATTGTGCATAATGGCGATACAAGCGCTCATTAATCAATAGCGCTTCACGATGATAAGTATCATGCAAATAGTCTTTATGAAAAGTGATTTCCACGCCATCAGGGTATTTTGTGCTATAACCATAAAATGCGGTCACACCACTCACTACATTGAACAATTGTCCCCGTGTTAATGATTCGATAAACGGGATAAAATGGCTCACGTCATAGAAACGGAAAAAATTCCAACTGTTGAGTGTTCGATTATACAAATAGGTCATCTTGCGCATTTGCCGATGCACGTCAGCGAAAGACTTGAAGCTATTAAAAAATAGCCCGACGGTCGCTTTGTTCGGTAAATTCAGACATTGCGCTAGAAAGTGCCGCCCTGCCACCGTCCGCTGAATATGCACCAAATACGGCGCTTGCTCTGCCAAGCTGTCCTGAGTTTCCCCTTGGTACAACGACTGCCACGGTAATTGACTGCCGTGCAACATCGGCACCAAATATTGCCCCGTTTGACGGTGATACTCTCCGCTATCGATGACCATGTAGAGGTCGACATCATCCAACAACGCAGGCTGACCAACTTGATAGTGAATATCACCCTTTTCAGACGGTAATGGGTTTGTCAGATTACGTTCATCCACAAGCACTGCGAGTCTACTCTCTGCGTGTTGCCGCCTAATTTGTCGCAACAATAACAGTTCAAGTTGTTGGCTATTTTCAACATACGTAATCAGTGGTGTGAGTGTGTCGTACTGCGCAAAACTATACTCGGCTTGATTTTCCGCAAAGTAGTGCCGCATATTCCCAATGACTTGCTCTTCACTGTGCCCCGCCAGCGTCATGATGCCAGTGAACGTTTCGTTATTACGGGTGTAGCGACATTCTGCTACCCAGTAGCCTTGATAGATATCACTGTAAGACGAGGGCATTATGCGATTCCTTTTTTCATGGCTTTAGCTCGACAATCTTCTGCCAGTGGCAACCCTTCATTCACAACGGCTTCTAAAGATGCCACCGATTCTGGCGCCCCTTCCGTCACCGACACATTTCCCTTCAATGTAATATTGCCCGTAATGGTCACCCCTTGCGCATCCAGTTGAATCGAGCCTGCTTGGCCTTTAATAATCACCGTTTCACTGGCTTGCAGTGTGTGTACCTTGGTGTGCGTATGGATACCGCCTGCAGCAGTTAACTTGTAATCATTTTGTATATCGCACTGTTTGTTTTCACCTACTTCTTGGAAGTGACTGGCGTGTATTACCTCTTTCCAACTGTTATCAATACGTGTGATACGATCTTTTCCAATTTGCTCGAATTGGTTAACGCCTACCTTCACCGTTTGTTCATTAACGATATGAATAAATTCGTCATGACACACTTCATGTTTGCGGTCATTGGCGACTGTGTGGGAGTCATCATGACCCACATATTGGGTTTTATTGCGATTAATGTGAATATTGTTATCGCGCTGCGCATGTAGATAAATTTCTTCGCGACCGTTACTATCCTCAAAGCGTAACTCATTAAATCCTTCGCCTTTATGGGTTTTTGAACGAAACGTAGTACGGGTTTTATGCTTAGGCAAATCTAATGGTGGGTTATTCCGCCCATTATAAGTACACCCTGTGATAATTGGCCTATCAATGTCACCGTCTAAATAGGAGACAATCACTTCTTGCCCGATCCTCGGAATTGACATAAAGCCAAAACCATCCCCGTTCCAGCCATGGGCGACTCTGACCCAACAAGAGGCACTGTGATCGGGCTTACCACGCCTATCCCAATGAAAATAGACCGTGACCGCCCCTTGGGAGTTGGTGTAAATCTCTTCACCCGGAGGACCCACGACCGTCGCTAACTCATCACCATCGGCGGTGGGTTTGTAGCGGTACGGTGGACGCCATTCTTGGGTACTTGGAATAAAGGTGATGGTATTACTCAATTGCGTACCTTCACCGCCACTGTTGTCAGCGAGGGGCTGTACCCCGTGATGGTGTGCCGTAATCACTTGCCAGCTGTCATTCATACGGCTACTGGGATGATTAGATAAGCTGAATATTCGTCCAGGTGCTAATTCAATACAATTGGTATTAGCAGTGCCTGTTTGGCGGTTATTTTGCGATTGTTCGTAGCGGATTTGATTAAACGACTGACCTTCAGCATCTTCTTGGAAGCGCCCATAACTTTCAAATACTTCGTGTTGTTGATGTACTTCACCCGTTACCTGATGGCTCAATGGGTAAGAAGGACGTAACTGATTGTAATCTTTATCAATACGAATATCACTACATAAGCGTTC
>NZ_JAMPQI010000074.1:0-2310 GCF_028482365.1 Providencia sp. PROV122
CCACTTCAAAGGTTGAAAAGCCTTTAACGTTGCCAAAATGAGTTTGCCAGAAATCTGCGCGTTGGTGGTTGGGAACCGATGTCATTGCGATTGTGCCAGTATTCATAAAAATAACCTTGATATTAGTGATATTGAAGGGAATAAAAAACGGCAGACTCGCTCGTCTGCCGTATGTCTATTGGATAGAATGTAAATCGAAGGGGCTAGTGTGCTTTAAAGAAGGTATTCAGCAGTTTATCCAGTGCACCACCAAGTAAATCAGCACAGGCCAATATTGTGCCTAACCGTGCTGCCTGTATTTCTGCATCGGAATACTGCCCCGTTTGAGCCATTTTTTCGGCAATGGTTTGTTGTGCATATTTTGTCGCGTAGACTAGTGATACAACACTGGCGGTGGTGGCCATGAGTTTTAAAATTGACATGTTTTTCCTTAATGAAAAAAGCCAACCGTGAGGCTGGCTTAATGTGGATAAATGATTAACGACACGTTATTGTGGACCTGACCAACCGTCACTCTTTAAGCTCAAGAAGGAATCACATCGTGCTTCTCCCACTTTACAAATGCGGGTGGCAACAGACTTTGGTGGCCATTTTTGATTGCCTTCATACTCCAAACCGTTATTATCGACACAAGCAATTTTTAGCCAATTAGCCGCTGCACCTCGATTGTAATAAACGCTGCTGATGCAGGTCATGGCAGTGGGGGCGGGTTTATCTTTGGTTTGTTGATAAGAGCCATAAGGGTAAAGCTCACCGTGTGGATAAATGGGGTAGTAAGGGCGATTGGATTTATCATTTAGCGCCTTTAACGTTTTGCCATAAGCTGGCGTGAGGTAGTAGGTGTAACGGTCAGGTTGAATTTCCCCGCGTAACGTGACGGCTTGTGCGGCCGTACTGACGGCGAGTGTCAGCAACAGGCTGGATAATAGAGGATATTTTAGTTTATTTATCACTGAAGTAACTCCTTTTAGAATATATTGGAATGAGATTGTTAATAAAGCAACGATTGACCCAGGAATGAAGCTTACATATGGTCAACACAGTCTTGATAATCGGTATCGGCGAGTGCCTCAGCGAGACCTTTTGCCGAAAAGGGCTGGGAATCAATTTGTAAAGACGTAAATTGTAAAGTGTCGGTGTCTTTCGTTTGCTTAAGGGCATGGAATAAGGTTTTATCCGGTCCAACGGTATCTTCAAATGCGCTAGGAAAAAAATCGTACGCGGTATCGTTGATACGCAGCTGCATGCCTTGAACGAAGTAATCAGAGCCAACGGGCTCCGTAAAATCCGGCGCGTTCAGTTGGACACGAAACGCTTTATTCGTGCAGGTTAACGTGAGGGTTTCACCTGCTTCATTTTGCGTTGTCAGCGCCCATGCCATCGCGGTACTGCCATACCAATCCCCCCACTCTTCATCTAAAATTAGACTGTGTGCGGCGGGCGATAAAAAGAGTAAGGTACTGGTAATAAAGGGCACTCCCCACTTAAGCGGGAAAAGGCGTGTTTTTAATGGCTGCGTCATCGTGTCTCCTTGATGGTTAAGTTTGATGGGGATGCAATATCCCTTTGATATATTGAAAATGGGGTAAAGCCTGTATAAAAGCGCGCTCAGTCATACGTTGTAATAAGGCAGTGTCGGGCTTAAAGTGCCGGGCACTGAGCCCCACATCACGCAGATGTAGCAACTCAACCGCATGAATAAGGCCATTCATCACGCCGCAGACATACCAATGCCCATTAAAATAAGTGAGCTTATACGGTGCGACCCAATGCGTGGTTTTTCCCCCAATCTCATAATGAATAAACCGGTTATCCAAAATGGCTTGTGTGATTAAAGCAAAGCCGCCGTACACGGACGGCAAGGCTTTGGGCGGTGCGTGATAGACTACATACGGGGAGCCTTGCGCGTGCCGACTCAATAATAACGACAGCAATTTGCGGTCAAGCACCGGAAAAAGCGGAGTAATATCGGTAATCTGGGCAAACTGCAAAATATCACTGTCAGTACGTAAGGCGGATTGTCCGCCCGCAAGACGATAGCCTTCCTCCTGTTGTTCAATGTCCAAATAGACCAAACGTTCATGAAAATCCCGCTGTATGGTACGCAGGGACACATTAAATTCAGTCGCTAAAACTCGGGGTGATAACGTTTCTCCTTTAAATAAATGGGTCAGGATATACGCCAGCCGATGAACTAATCGGTCATGGCGAGGTGACGGTTGTGCCATATTCGGTTTCCTACCAGCGATAACACAAAAGGGCTTAAGCGTGGGCTTAGGCCGGTGAAAGGGACTTTTGGCGCAGATACGC
>NZ_JAMPQI010000075.1:0-1198 GCF_028482365.1 Providencia sp. PROV122
ACAGTGGGTTGTTATTATGCAATGATTTTTGCAACAACACCCGCACCTACTGTACGGCCACCTTCACGGATTGCGAAACGCAAACCATCGTCCATCGCGATTGGGTGAATCAGAGTTACTTTCATGTTCACGTTGTCGCCTGGCATTACCATCTCTACGCCTTCTGGCAGTTCGATAGTACCTGTTACGTCAGTTGTACGGAAGTAGAACTGTGGACGGTAACCTTTGAAGAATGGCGTGTGACGACCACCTTCATCTTTGCTCAGAATATAAACTTCTGATTCGAAAGTTGTGTGTGGCTTGATTGAACCTGGTTTCGCCAGAACTTGACCACGTTCGATTTCTTCACGCTTAGTACCACGCAGCAGAACACCTACGTTCTCACCCGCACGGCCTTCGTCCAGCAGTTTACGGAACATTTCAACGCCAGTACAAGTGGTTTTCGCAGTCTCTTTGATACCTACGATTTCAACTTCTTCACCAACTTTGATGATACCACGCTCAACACGGCCTGTGACTACTGTACCACGACCTGAGATTGAGAATACGTCTTCGATTGGCAGCAGGAATGGCTTGTCAATTGCACGCTCTGGTTCTGGGATGTAGCTGTCCAGTGCTTCTGCTAGTTCAACGATTTTCGCTTCCCACTCTGGGTTGCCTTCCAACGCTTTCAGCGCTGAACCACGGATAACTGGAGTGTCATCACCTGGGAAATCGTATTGAGACAGAAGTTCACGAACTTCCATTTCAACCAGTTCCAGCAGCTCTTCGTCGTCTACCATGTCACATTTGTTCAGGAACACGATGATGTAAGGAACGCCAACCTGACGACCTAACAGGATGTGCTCACGAGTTTGTGGCATTGGGCCATCTGTTGCCGCAACAACTAGGATTGCACCGTCCATCTGAGCAGCACCCGTGATCATGTTTTTAACATAGTCGGCGTGTCCTGGGCAGTCTACGTGTGCGTAGTGGCGAGTTGGTGTATCGTACTCTACGTGAGAAGTAGAGATGGTGATACCACGCGCTTTTTCTTCTGGTGCGTTATCGATTTGATCGAATGCACGAGCGCTACCGCCGTAAGTTTTTGCCAGAACAGTAGTGATTGCTGCTGTCAGGGTAGTTTTACCGTGGTCAACGTGGCCGATTGTACCAACGTTAACGTGCGGTTTTGAACGTTCAAATTTTTCTTTAGACA
>NZ_JAMPQI010000076.1:0-1094 GCF_028482365.1 Providencia sp. PROV122
GGTAATCCCCCCGAAAAATCGGTGTATTAATAAGTAGAATTTTCTCGTAATCTGAACTGAGGAGATCTCTATGAAAAAAGCACGTTTTACCGATAGCCAAATTATCACCATCCTTAAGCAAGCTGAGGCGGGAACGCCTGTTTCTGAACTGTGCCGCGAACATGGTATGAGCAACGCCAGTTTTTATAAGTGGCGCTCACGCTTTGGTGGGATGGATGCTTCCATGATGACCCGCTTGAAAGAACTGGAAGAGGAAAATCGCCGCCTCAAAAAAATGTATGCAGAAGAAAGGTTGAAAGCTGAGATCATTCAGGAAGCTATGGCAAAAAAGTGGTGAAGCCATCGCATCGAAAGCGGATGGCGCAAGAAGCTGTCAAAATACGGAATATCAGCGTACGTTTTGCCTGCCAGTTATTTGTAGTGAGCGAAAGTTGCTATCGTTATCAAGCTAAACTGAGTAAAGAAAATGAAGCAATAGCTGACTGGCTGATACGCATCACTGATAGCCAGCGCAACTGGGGATTTGGCTTGTGCTTTTTATACCTTCGAAACGTAAAAAACTTAAGATTTAACCACAAAAGGGTTTACCGAATTTATTGTGCGTTGTCACTGAACATGCGAATAAAGCCGAAGAAACGCCTAAAACGGGATAAGCCCGAGCCACTGACGGTACCCGAAACGAGCAATGAATGTTGGTCAATGGACTTTATGCATGATCAACTGTCGGATGGGCGCTCAGTCCGTTTATTGAATATCATCGATGATTTTAATCGTGAAGCATTAGCTATTGAAGTGGATTTTTCCCTGCCGGCGAGTCGGGTTGTAAGAGTACTAGAGCAACTTATTGAGTGGAAAGGAAAACCGGTTTCCATACGCTGTGATAATGGGCCAGAATACACCAGTAATATATTGATATCATGGGCTAATCTGCAAGATATCAAAATAAACTTTATCCAGCCAGGTAATCCGCAGCAAAATGCTTACATTGAGCGTTATAATCGGACAGTCCGCTATGAGTGGTTAGGGCAATACTTGTTTTCATCACTGGATGAATTACAAGACTATGCTACACGGTGGCAATGGTTTTATAATCA